>NZ_JBXMTI010000164.1:0-120508 GCF_057083605.1 Candidatus Villigracilis sp.
CATATCTGTGGAAAATAAAAAGGTTCTCGATATTGGCTGCGGGGGTGGGTTGTTTCTCTCCAAAATGAAGCAGGCAGGCGCAGACGTGTTGGGCATTGAGCTAAGTGACACACGGGCATATTACGCCAAAACCAAACATGGTATTGAAGTCATCAAGCGTACAATTGAAGATGAGTACTGGCAGCAGTATTTTGGAATTTTTGATGTGGTTACACTTTGGGATGTGATCGAGCATGTCAATTATCCCTTGTCCACTTTGCGGATGGCCGCGCATATGCTCAGAAGCGGAGGCATTCTGCTGATCGATACCCCATGCAGAGATGCGTTTTATCACCGCTTCGGCCAGTTTACCTACCAAATTTCGGGAGGGAAATACCCAACGTTCTTGAACACCATGTATTCGTCGAAGCCGTTTGGACACAAGCAAATTCTTTCGCTTTCTGAAATGAGGGAAATGCTCGAGGCTGCGGGGCTCGAAGTGCTGGAATTACGGCGCTTTCATGAACTATCCTTCCCTTACGGGTTTTACTTGAAAAAACTGGTCAGGTCCGATTTCCTGGTAAAGCTGCTTCTGCCATTTGTTCACGTCTTTTTTTTCATCTTTCCAATCAGAAACAAAATGCTGGCAATAGGACGAAAGAAAACATGACAAATACCATCAACCTCCGCGATGTATCGCAAGACGACTTGCCCATTCTATTTGAGCATCAACTGGAACCGGAGGCCACCAAAATGGCAGCCTTCCCATCCAGAGATAGGGAAGCTTTCATGGCACATTGGGCAAAGATTATGGCAGACGACAAGGCTATTAACAAGACCATTCTTTTCGATGGTCAGGTGGCAGGCAGCATTGCTTGTTTTGAAATGGATGGGAAGCGGGAAATAGGCTATTGGATCGGGAAGGAATTTTGGGGTAAGGGCATTGCGTCAGAATCGCTGAGGCAGTTACTAGGTCAGGTAACGATGCGCCCGCTTTATGCCCACGTCGCCATGCATAATATCGCATCTCAAAAGGTTTTACAGAAATGCGGATTTAAGGTCATCGCTGAAGATAAGTGGACACCCAGCGTTGAGATAGGCGAAGTTGAAGAGTTAATCCTCGAATTGAAATGATCATCTCACGTCCACTTGCAGGATGTATACAAGCAGGCGATGCAAAATATAAAACGGGATTAACAATACAATATGCAAGGCATTACTTAACCCTAAGAGTAAAGCCACTGAATTTAAGAATTCATCCAAAAGCGGAGCGAGGTTTTCAAGCATCCACGCGCCCGCACCCGAAAGGACCGCTAATGCGAGCAGCACCGTCACCCAGATGCCAAGCGGAAGCCAGGCATGACGATCTGATTCGGATGGCAGCATGGTGCTGGAAATCGCGAAGGTGAGATAAAACCACAGATAAAAATCTGGCGTCGAAGGCAGAAGATCTAAACCCATCCAGAACAGGTTAATCTGCCCATTGCGAAAAACATCCCATAATGTATTCAATTGCAACTGATAAATGCCTGCGTAGGCAACAAACAATGTGCCTGCAATCAAGGGAGCCAGGCCGATCAACGAATCACGCAGGACATCTGTCCGTTCAGTCTCAACATAACCCATGCGCAGATGCCCGTTGGCTAGTGGCTGGGGAGCCAATGAGAATCCATGGGTACGGACGTTTAAAATTCTTGCCATCAAATAATGACTGAATTCATGTAGGAATATTCCTGGGAAAAACAGAAAAGAGAATAAACCTATGGTTAACTGTGGATTGCGGGTGGTGATCAGCAACACAGCTTGAATCTCGCGATGCAAAAGCCGCTGGAGGATAACCAGCGGCAGGAGCATCATAATAAAAGAGGGAAAGCCAGCAAACTGCACAGTCTTATTTCACCGCGGCTCGTGTAATGGCAACGAAATCATACAGTTTCAAACTTGCACCGCCAACCAATGCACCGTCGATATCAGGCTGTGCGAAAAATTCCGCCGCGTTTGCGCCAGTGACCGAGCCGCCATACAACACGCGAATGGCTTGTGCGGTTTGTTCACCATACAACTCCGCAATTGCAGGGCGGATAAAATCCTTGATGACAACGTTCGCCGCTTCACCTGTGGACGCCTTACCTGTTCCAATTGCCCAGACAGGTTCATAGGCGACGACAATGTGCGGCGCAAAATCGGGAGATACATTTCTGAGTCCAAGGCTGGTCTGGCGCGAAACAACTTCACGAGTCTGTTTTGATTCGTATTGCTCCAAAGTCTCGCCGACACAAACAATTGGGGTTAAGTTAAAAGTCTGGGCGGCCATCAACTTCCGATTTACGATTTCATCTGTTTCGCTAAAATAAGCGCGGCGCTCCGAGTGACCAAGAATGACATAAGCGCACAATTCCTTTACCATGACAGGTGAAACCTCACCCGTAAACGCGCCTTTTTCCTCCCAGTGCATATTTTGCGCGCCAAGCCCAATATCTGTACCATCGAGTATTGGATGAGCCGCCATCAACGACATGAAGGGCGGGCACAAAACTTTTTCAACATCCTTGATCTCACGCAATACTGCGCTCATTTTAGAAACCAAGTCGCGGGTTTCCGCGATGGTTTTATTCATCTTCCAATTACCTGCCACGAGAGGTTTTCGCATGAATGATCCTAGTCCATTGTTTTAAGAAATACTTCCGCCATCAGCCTGATCCATTCGGGCGCAGCAAGGTCGGATGAAAGAGACAGCAGGGTGGTCTTTGCAAGCGTACGGTCTCCCGCTTTTAATTCATACTCAGCTTTTAGCAAAAACAATTCATACATATCAGGCTTAACTTTTTCAGCGTTTGCAATATGTAATTCAGCATCGGTGATCTCACCATGATATAAGGCGTACCGTCCGCGCGCAATATAACCAAGCGGCAGGCTGATATTATCGATGCGGTCAAAGAATACAAAAGTGGGCATATCCTTTAGTTCGGCAGCTTTATACACTGACTCATTTAGATCATCCTCAAAACCAGGAGGCGCACTCTCATCTTTATAGATCTGGGCAAGACGCAAATACATACCCGCTGCTGGTATCCATGCCTCGCGTGCTTTGAATTCTTCCGCGGCAGTCAGGTAAAAGTCCTTGTTGGTGGGGCCGGCCAGGTTCGCAGCTTGCGCAAGTTCCTGCATGGCAAGCGGAATTTGATGCGTATCCCAAAGCGCCAGCGCAAGTTCGAGATGCGCATTGGGATCGTTAGGATTCTTCAACATGAATTCGCGCGCGGCAACCACCGATGGATGCTCATTGCTTGTGACTATAGAGGATGGTGTGGTCTGGCCAACTAGAGTTGGAACTTGAGTAGGCAAAGGCGCCTCTGTAGCGGCCAGTGTGGGTCGAGGCGGATTGGGGATGAGTCTGGCAAGCCTGCCACTTCCGCGGAATGAATATAGAACGATGCCGCAACAAAGGATAGAGACCAAGCCAACCCCAACCCACATCCAGGGTGAACGCTTCTTTTCTGGACTTTTAGCAACTACTGTTTCCTTGGCAGGCACTTGCTCCTGGATTTTGGATGCAGTCCTTTCCGCTTTAAGGCTTGATGGACGCATCGTAATGGCTGTCCCTTGCATTGGCACACCGGCTTCCGTCCACGCACCTTTGAAGGCTTTGACCATATCCTCGATTGTTTCATAACGGTCATTACGGTCTTTTGCTAAGGCCTTCAACAAAACACGCTGCACAGGTTCCGGCACCTTGGGGTTGATTTCCATTGGCAGAGGCAATGGCGTATAGATATGGTCGTGAATGATCGAGAACGGTGTATCAGCACTGAACGGGACTTGCCCCACCACCATTTCGTACAACATCACGGCGAAGGAATAGATATCCGTGCCGGCATCCAAATCCTTTTTGCCCATGGCCTGTTCCGGCGAGATGTATTGCGGCGTTCCCATAATGGAATCAGATGAAAGAGTTGATTCTCCAGCGGCAGCAATGCGTGCCAGGCCAAAATCTGCCAGATACATTAATCCATCGGTTGATAGTAAAACATTGGAAGGTTTGATATCGCGGTGCAAAATCCCCTGTTGATGGGCATATCCCAAAGCGGAGCCAACCGAGTTTACGACTTGTTCAATCTCCTGCGATGTCAGCGGGCCCTGGCTCAGGCGCGCCTTCAAGGTATCGCCTTCAATATATTTCATCACTAGGTAAGGGCGTGACTGATGTTCGGAATAATCATAAACCGGGACAATATTTGGGTGTTCCAAACGCGCCACCACCCGCGCCTCCCTTTGGAAACGGGCTGTGAACGTTTTATCTTCATGAAAGGCGGTATGCAGAACTTTTAAAGCAACGTAACGATCAAGGGCTGCATGATAGGCTTTGTAAACAGTTGCCATGCCGCCCTGACCCAATTGCTCAATGATCTGATACGGACCGATATTTTCGCCGATATTGAAGGACATACTTGATCTCCGCTTACGATTTTCAACGATTATAGCCGAGTGTCCTTAAATTCGGTTAGGCTTATTCCAAACCATCAGGAGATTGAAATGAAAAGTGGGCGGGAAGACTCCTGCCCACTCGTTGAGATAATGGAGCAATCGACTAAGGCATTTCAACATTCACATTGACAACACCGTTTTCCGGTGTAAAGGTCACTTTGAAAGGTTGGGAGCTGCCATTCCCACAGTTTACGTTCCACTCTTCGACCCATTCACCGTTTGAATCAGGCTGTTGAAGAACTATGATGGTAGTGCCCTGTGCGGTGGGGCTTTCGCAACCGGCTATTGCGCCAACTACTTGAAGAGACAGCCATGCCGTATAGCGGGTAGAATCATCAGAAAGGCCGCCCTGGGGCACCTCGCCGCTTATGTCAAAACCAGGGATCGGAATGGATGGGCTGTTCGGGTCATTGGGGTCTGAAGGTATGCTGGTTGGAATTTCAAAATCCTGGAAGGCTTCCATCGCTTGCTGGGCCTGGACGTAAGCCTGGTAAGCGTAATAACCTCCAACAGCGGTCACGGCGCCGCAGCAACATAACACCAGGGCAACAGCCACACCGATCATAAGGTTGCGGTTTGAAGTGGGTTTGGGATTTGTGTCCATGATATCTCTCCTTAAACAATTGATTGGCGCATTATACAATAAGCGACATACAGAAAGCCTATTTACTTCTGCTCCCTTTCTCCTATTTTTTTGACTCGCCTTAGAGACTGTTTCTTAAAAGTTTTTTACCACAGGGTACCCATGAACGAATTTCACCATAAGGATGAAAACGGAATCCAACGACTGGAGTCGTTGCTTTTACGTTACCAAAGTCTGGAGACTTTGGACTCCGCGGGGAATCGCGAATTTTTAAAGCAAAACTCACCTCAATTATATAGAGGTGAGTTTATTTGAGAACGAAGTTTCTATTTATTTATCCAGCAAAGCCACAACGCCGGGTAATTCTTTTCCTTCAAGGAATTCAAGTGATGCGCCGCCGCCGGTGGAGACGTGCGTCATCTTTTTGGCAACGCCGGCTTTCTTGACCGCACTCGCAGAATCGCCGCCGCCGATGACAGTGATCGCCTTGGATTCAGCCAGCATCTTCGCCAGAGCGAACGTCCCCTCTGCGAACTTCGGCATCTCGAAGACGCCAACGGGTCCGTTCCAAACGATCAATTTGGCTCCGTCCAATGCAGTTTTATACAAGCTGATGGTTTTCGGGCCTACGTCCAACATGCGCCAACCCGCGGGAATTTTATCCACATCCACAGTTTGGGTGTTGGCTTCGGCATCGAATTTATCTGCGATGACCGCGTCCACGGGCAGAAGGAGCTTGTCTCCAAGTTTTGCGAGCAGCGTTTTGGCGGTATCCAAAGATTCGGCCTCAACGAGACTGTCTTGCATGTTCAATCCCTTTGCAGCCAGAAAAGTATTCGCCATGCCGCCGCCGACAATGAGCTTGTCGCATTTAGAAGCGAGAGTTTCCACCACCAAAATCTTGTCACTGATCTTCGCACCGCCAAGGATGGCAATATACGGATGTTCAGGGTTGGCAACGGCACGCCCGAGGTATTCCAATTCCTGTTCCATCAAGAAGCCAGAGACGGCAGGCAGGAATCTCGCCACGCCTTCAGTGGAAGAATGCGCACGATGGGCAGAACCAAATGCATCATTAACATATATATCACCAAGTGAGGCCATTTGTTTAGCAAGCTCAAGATCATTCTTCTCTTCGCCAGCGTGAAAGCGTGTGTTTTCAAGCATCAACACTTCGACGGGCTTTAAGGCCTTCGCCATCTTTTCAACTTCCGCGCCGACACAATCGGGGGCCATTTGCACGGGACGATCCAACAGTGTGGATAAAACTTCAGAAGCAGCACGCAGACTAAAGGCGGAATCTGAAGCGGATTTTGGTCGCCCAAGGTGACTCATCAAAACTAATGATGCGCCCTGATCCAACACATATTGAATAGTCGGCAATGAGGCTTTGATGCGTTTGTCGTCGGTTACTTTTCCATTTTCCATTGGCACGTTGAAGTCCACGCGCATAAGCACGCGCTTGCCTTTGATGTCGATATCTTTTACGGTTTTCTTGTTCATATTTCACCCAAAAAGTAGGTCACGCTTCCAGCGTGACCTACAAGATGCTTATAGAGATTTCGCCATCTTCGCGGTGAGATCGGCGGTGCGGCAGGCATAACCCCATTCATTGTCATACCATGCTACAACCTTGACCATGTTTCCAATAACGAGCGTATCCATGGCACTGAACACGGAAGAGAAAGTTGTGCCACGCAAGTCGGTGGAGACCAAAGGTTCGTCAGTTACATCGAGAATGCCTTTCATGGGGCCGTTAGCGTATTCAAGCATCGCAGCGCGGACGTCTTCCTTGCTGGCTTCCTTATTGAGAATAGCGGTGAAATCCACAACTGAAACGGTAGGCGTAGGAACACGGAATGCCATGCCGCCAAATTTTCCTTTGAGCTCAGGAATGACCAAACCAACTGCTTTCGCAGCGCCAGTTTCAGAAGGGACGATGTTCTGCGCGGCGGCGCGGGCATCACGCAAATCCTTCGCGCCCACATCCTGCAATTTTTGTGAATTGGTATAAGCATGGATGGTAGTCAACATGCCCTTTTCAATTCCAAATTTATCATTCAAAACTTTCGCAACAGGAGCCAGGCCATTGGTTGTGCAGGAAGCATTTGAAACAATGTTGTGTTTCTTGGGATCATATTTTTCATCGTTCACACCTAGCACAATCGTAAGATCTTCATTTTTACCAGGAGCAGAAATGACAACCTTCTTCGCGCCGCCTGATTCAATATGTGCTTTTGATTTCGTCGCATCCGTAAAGAAACCAGTGGATTCGATCACAATGTCCACACCCATTTCCTTCCACTTGATGGCGCCGGGATCTTTCTCGGCGGTCACTTTCACGGTCTTGCCATCCACAACAAGGTTGCCATCCTTCACTTCAACCTTGCCAGCGAATTGACCATAAATAGAATCATACTTCAACAGATGAGCATTTGTCGCAGGGTCGAACAAATCATTCACGGCTACTATCTCAAGATCATTCGGGTAGCGCTGTTTGATCGTACGGAACACCAAACGGCCAATGCGGCCAAATCCGTTAATACCGATTTTTACTGACATGGGAAATCCTCCAATTAAAATTTAGCTCAGAGCACATTACTCTGGTTATTTGCAACTCTTTGATTTTACTTCCATCCAGTGGATTTGTGAATTTTATTACTGTCTGATTTTTACATGATTAATGTCAGGATGAAAGACAGCGCTTCAGCCTTAACGGAAACTTGATCCTGTTCCGAAAAGAGTTTTTCCTACTCGGATCCCTGGGCGGGATAACCCCGCCCCTACGATAAGGGGCCCGTCCGCTCGTCGAAAATCTCCATGATCGTTTGCGAAAGTTTGGCTGCATCATGCCGCCAGGGATGCTCATCGTCTCTGAGGTCGGCGCAATACGTGCGTGAATCAGACAGGGTCTTTTCATCTGCAATCACCCAGCGGGAGGCTGAACCCAAGTCCCCTTCATAATTATCATTGCACAGAATAATATCGAACAAGTTGTTGCCCACATGTCCTTCCAAGGCGCGGACATGGTCGTAGCAGGTAAAAGAATCCGTCTCACCGGCTTGAGTGGCGATGTTGCAAACATAAATCTTGATGGCGCGGCTGGCATGGATGCCGGCAAGCAGATCATGCACTAATAAATTTGGCAGAATACTTGTATATAGGCTGCCCGGCCCAACCACGATCACATCCGCATTCAAAAGCGCCTTGATCACCGGAGGAAAAGCAGAGGCATCATCGGGTTCCAGCCATACGCGGCGTACACGCCCAGCCATTTCGGGAATCTTGCTCTCACCCACCACGCGCACTTCATTGATGCTGTGCGGCAATTCCATGCTGGCCACCAGCTTTACATTATGCAAGGTGGACGGAAGCACACGCCCATTTACCGAAAGTACACGACCCGATTCAACAACTGCATCCTCAAAACTTCCTGTAATATCGGCCAGGGCGGTAATGAAAAGGTTACCAAATGAATGGCCGTCAAGTTCCGGTGAACCGCTAAAGCGATATTGAAATAATTGCGTGAGCATATCTTCGTCATTGGAGAGCGCAGCCAGGCAGTTGCGAATATCTCCGGGCGGAAGAATGCCGAGAGTCTCGCGCAAACGGCCAGACGAGCCGCCATCATCCGCTACGGTGACCACGGCTGTCAGGTTGCCTGTGTGAGCTTTTAAGCCGCGCAGGAGAGTCGAAAGTCCGTGGCCGCCTCCGATGGTGACAATGCGAGGTCCACGTTCGCGGCGATGATAACCTGTCAGTTGGTTAAACAGATCGGCGCCGGGGCGGATGAACGGTCTAAGCAGGGAACGGTTGAGTTGCAAAATTCCGTAAGTAACCAGCCCAATCCCCAATCCCCCAAAAATGATCGCACGCCAGATTCTGGGGAAGAATCTCAAAGATGCATAATACAGGACTGTGAGAACAGCGGGGTCGGCAGTATCGGTGCGGTATAGGTCAATCAGGATGACCGCAAACCCCAAACCAACTAAAGTAATCCCAATCATGACAAAAACAAACCAACGCTTGATGCCCAACCCCGGGCGGAACCAACGGGAAAGGTCGCGTAGAGTCTGCCAGACACGTGAAAAGATATTTTGCTGCATGAAAAAGATGATAGCAGGGTTGAGAGGCAGAGTCAAACCGTGCACACTCGGAAAAAAGGCCTTACGGTTATAATTGTGAACATGCATACAATTATTGCAGTTGACATTGGCGGCACTCAAATACGTGCCGCTTCTTATGCGCCCGACAAGCTCAAACCGCTCAAATTAAAAAAAATTGCCACCCTTGCCTCAAAGCCCGGCGGATTGGAACGTCTCTTCAATGTGATAGAAGAGGTCTGGCCCAACGGCAATAATGTGGATGCAATCGGGCTGGGATCACCCGGGCCACTTGACCCGCACACTGGGTATCTACTTGCGCCTCCCAACAACCCTGAATGGCATAATTTCCCCCTTGCATCAAACGTTTCGGGACATTTTGGGGTAAAGGCATATCTGGATAATGACGCAAACCTCGCTGGCCTGGCGGAATATCGCTTCGGTGCCGGCAAGGGCCACCATGATGTGTTGTATATCACGGTCAGCACTGGGATTGGGGCGGGCGTAATTATTGAAGATAGATTATTACAAGGCTATCATGGCCTGGCGGCAGAGTTGGGTCATAGCATCATTGATCCGAATGGCCCGCCCTGCTCTTGTGGATACAACGGTCACCTTGAGGCCTTTTCTTCGGGACCTGCCATCGTGAAGTATGTGCTTGGGGAACTGGAGGCAGGCACAAAGTCCAAGCTGAAGCGGGATGTTAATCTAACCGCACGAGAGGTAGCAGAAGCCGCACATAAAGGCGATGTGCTGGCGATCAAAGCCTATGCACGAGCGGGAGAATATCTTGGAATCGGTGTGGCATCTTTTCTACATGCATTTGACCCATCCATCGTTATCTTTGGCGGGGGTGTTTCGCAAGTTGGCAATTTATTATTTGACTCTTTCCATGTCAGTTTGAAAAAACATGTATTTCATCCGCGTTATCTGGAAGGCTTGGTGATCACTAGGGCAGAATTGGGTGATGATGCGGGTCTCCTAGGCGCACGCGCGCTGGCAGAATTAAAATTACAAAAGTAATGTATGTCGTTGCGAGGGATACTCTTTCCGACGAAGCAATCCCCGGCGCAGGGTAGGAGATTGCTTCGGGCAAAGTGCGCCCTCGCAATGACATATAAGTAACAAGGAGAATGTATGACAAACCCAAATTTACCCGGGCCAAAAGCCAAGGCCATGATCGAGCGCGATCATAAAGTGATCTCGCCCTCTTATCCGAGAGGTTATCCATTCGTAATGGATCACGGAAAAGGAAGTGAAGTGTGGGATGTAGATGGCAATCGATTTTTAGATTTCATGGGTGGTATTGCTGTAGTCTCAACTGGATATTCACACCCAAAAATTGTGAAGGCCATTCAGGAACAGGCCGAAAAATTTATTCACATCTCTTCGGATTTCTACCACGAGAATTGGATTCGTCTCGGCGAAAAATTAAGTGAAATCGCGCCCTTTGAAGAGGATGCGCTTTCATTCATGACCAATTCGGGAACCGAAGCGGTTGAAACCGCCATCAAGCTGGCGCGATATCATACCAAGCGCACGAACTTCATCGGTTTCACTGGTGCATTCCATGGGCGCACCATGGGAGCAGTCACCTTCACTGCAAGCAAGGCGAAATATCATGGCGGCTTTTATCCACTCATGAATGGCGTGACTCATGCGCCGTTTCCAAACCCATATCGCCCTGTGCTTGAAAGACGAAAAGGCGAGGATTATGGTGAAGCGGTCGTAAGATACATTGAAGATGAGATCCTCGCGCAAATTCTTCCACCAAAAGATGTGGCGGGTATTTTGGTTGAAACAATCCAAGGCGAAGGCGGATATATTGTTCCACCCGATGGTTTCTATCCCGCACTCCGCAAGCTATGTGACAAGCACGGAATTTTGCTTATTTTGGATGAAGTTCAGTCCGGCATGGGACGCACAGGAAAATGGTGGGCCATTGAGCATTTCGGCGTGGAACCAGATATCATCACCTCCGCAAAAGGGATCGCTTCGGGCATGCCGCTCGGCGCGTGCATTGCACGTAAATCTGTGATGGACTGGGAGATCGGCACACACGGCAATACGTATGGCGGAAACCCCATCTCATGCGCGGCCTCGCTTGCAACCATAGACCTGGTTGAAAATGAATTCATGCAGAACGCCAAAGAAATTGGCGAGTATGCAATGGATGCTTTGGAAGAAATCCAGGTACGCCACCCCAGTATTGGAGAAGTGCGTGGCAAAGGTTTGATGATCGGTGTGGAATTTGTGAAAGACCGCGAGACCAAGGAACCCGCCAAGGAAATAACAGACCGCGTCGTGGAGCTCGGATTTGAGCGCGGCTTGCTGATGCTTTCCTGCGGCAAGAGTGTTATCCGTATTGCGCCTCCGTTAGCCATGACCAAAACTGAAATGGACGAGGGCTTGATGCTGTTCGAGGAAGCGTTGACAGTGGCTGAGGGAGAGTTGATGTAGGGAGGAGAAGGAACGAGTGATAAGTAATGAGTAAAAAGTTTTAAGCTATAAGATCAAAAAAGACCTTTGAGACAATCGCTCAAAGGTCTTTTTTGTTTTAAACAAGCAAGTTTGCGCCGACTTGTTCTGCCCGCAGGTTGAGGCTTTTTATCAATTTCTTCATTCCATCCTCGGCGAACATATCCACCCATTGATAGGATTTCAAACGATATGGCATTTCACATTCTTCCAACTTGGCAGGGATGAGAAAGATGCGTCCATCGGGCATTTCGAGGGCGCGGTCTATTGCGATCTTCATTTCACGCTGAACATAACCTTCCTTATCCACTGATTTTTTGGAAAGACAAAGCAGGATCACATCGGAATTGTCCAAAGCTTTTAATATCTCCATGTTCCAATCTTGCCCGGGCAAGAGCTGCTCAGAATCGAGCCACGGATCTGCGTTGCGCGCGAGTAAAAGGTCATGGATTTTCTTCACCTCAGGTTTATCGCCTGATGAATGGCATAGAAAGATTCTGAGTGATCTGGATGACATGACAATCTCCCGGGTTTAAGCTATCAAACAATGCACCCATTATATTGCATCCATCGTGCATCTTGCAAACGCCACCGAGGACGGCGGCTGAAGCATCGTGAGCTTAGTGACATTTCGTTAACAATTCTCCAACCCAGCGGATAGCCTCCACTCGAAACACGGTGATAAAATATCTGGGCTTATGTCCATCATCCCCTCCATGCTGCCAGATTTTCGTGTCCGTCAACGAGATTACCTGCTCGAAATCTCTCGCGCGCTAACACAGGAACTTGACCTGGAAAAACTGTTGGCGCGCATTTTACACATCTCGATTGAAATGCTGGCAGGGCAGGCAGGGCTCATCGCTCTTAAACAACCCGACGGCTGGCGAGTCGCAACGGCACAGGGCATCGCCCCGGCTTTTCTCTCCTACTTAACTCCACTGTTGGCCGAGGAAAAAGTCCGCGAGTTGGACGTGATCGAACTCAACCGCATGTTAAAGGAGCTGACCTACACCGCCAGCATGGGCTTGCTTAACGGCACAGGTTTGCCTCTCGCCGCCCATGGACAGGTAATCGGCGTGATCTTCATCTTCCGCAATTATGCAGATTTGTTCACCCCCAATGATCGCGTGCTTTTACAGTCCTTTGCCGACCAGGCCGCCATTGCGGTCTTCAATGCCCAGCTTTATGGACAGGTCTCCTATGAAAAGAAACGCCTCGATGCCCTGCTCGATTCTGCCGCAGATGGCATTCTCATTCTCGATGCAAACCTGAATATTGAAAGATGTAATGATGCTTTTGAAAAACTCTTTGGTCAATCACGGGAGGAGATCACAGGTAAACCACATAACGAGATCATTCAATGGAAGAGAGAACCACAAGGCAGAACGCTGGAAGAATCTGTTGAAAATGGCTGGCCGCTGACACCCAACGCAACTTTATACGTCGAAGGCGACCTCGAACGTCCGCTTCCGCCGCCGTTGCCTGTTGGCATTACATACGCCCCGCTGCTTTCAGAAGAAAATAAACTTCGCAATGTCATCGTCAGCTTGCGCGATATAACACACTTTAGAACCGCAGATGAACTCAAGGCGACATTCATATCGATTGTCAGCCATGAACTGCGCACGCCTGTTGCCCTCATTAAAGGATATGCATCCACACTTCGGCGCGACGATGCAAAATGGGATAAGCACATCATCAGCGACTCGTTAGCTGTTATCGAAGATGAGGCCGATCGTCTATCAAAGATGATTGATGATCTGCTGGATGCTTCCCGTTTGCAGGCTGGAGGTCTCAGCTTGAACCAGGCTGATGTTGCCCTGCCCAGCCTTGCGTTAAGAGTGACCGAGCGTTTTGCGTTGCAGGCCCCAAAACATCGCCTCATTACTGATTTTCCAGAAAATTTCCCGATCATCCTCGGCGATGAAAATCGTTTAGAGCAGGTCATTTCAAACCTTGTGTCGAACGCGATGAAGTACGCCACCGAAGGCGAGATAAAGATCAGCGGCACAGTGCACCCCGAACAGGTGGTTATTTGTGTCAGCGATCAAGGACCAGGCATTGATGCCAAGGATATCCCGCATATTTTTGATCGCTTCTACCGTTCGACGAATGCCGCAAAACAGACCAAAGGTGCAGGCCTTGGACTTTACCTCGCCCGAGCCATTGTGGAAGCTCATGGCGGGCGCATCTGGGCTGACCCGAAACCTGATTCCGGCGCGAGGATCTGTTTCTCACTTCCGAGGTAGAGCAGACCTGACATGTTTCATCAGCGCCATTATCGCTTTCGTTTTTCGCTCGGGCAAGAATCACAATTAATCAAGCATCTTCGGAAACATGTCAGGTCTTAACGAATGGTAAAATCAAGCCGCAAACCAACAAAAGGATAACCTCATGGCTAAAACAATCCCCCCACGCAATAAGATCGATAAGAAATATACATGGAATGCGGAAAGTGTTTTTAAGTCCGCCAAGGAATGGGAAGCTGAATTACAAAGTATCTTGAAAGACATTCCCACCATAAAAAAATATCAAGGCAGTTTGAGTTCATCACCAGAGACCCTGCTCCAGGCCATGCAAACCATGGAAGCGTTGATGAAACGTGTGATGCATGTTTACATGTACGCGGCCTTTTCCTACAACGTGGATACCACCAACCAAAAAGCCACTGCCATGCTCGGCAAGGCGCAGGGCATGTATGGTCAGGTGGCGGGTGCGGTTTCTTTCATCAACCCTGAGCTGCTTCAGATCGGCAAAGCCACGCTGGATGATTGGATGAATAAAAACGAAAAGTTGGCTGTCTATCGCCAAAGCCTGCGTGACCTCTTCCGCCAACAGGAACATGTCCGCTCCAGTGAAGTAGAGGAACTCCTCGGTATGCTGGCAGATCCATTCGGCGGCGCAGATAACAGCACCAGCATGTTGGTCAATGCAGATTTCAAATTTACCCCTGCCAAAGATAGCAAAGGCAAAAAGGTGGAAATTACACAGGGTAATTTCCACAATGCACTAATGGAAGACCCTGACCGTAAAGTTCGGCAAACCGCGTTCGAAAGCTACATGGACAAACACATCGAATTCAAGAATACGCTTGCCACCAACCTTTCCACTTCCATCAAGAATAATGTGTTCTTAATGCGGGCAAGAGAACACAGCACGACCCTCGAAGCATCCCTGTTCGGAAACAATATCCCGGAGGATGTGTTCCACAACCTGATCAACACTTTCAAAAAGAATTTGCCCGTTTGGCATAGGTATTTCGAGATTCGTCGTAAGGCTTTGAAAGTAAAGGATCTCAACTATTATGATATGTGGGCTCCCATCTCGAAGAAGAAGCCGAAGATCCCATTTGAAAAAGCGGTGGACTACATCTCCGAAAGCCTGGCTCCGCTTGGCAAGGAATATGTGGAAACACTTCGCAAGGGCTGTCTTCAGGAACGTTGGGTGGATATATACCCCAACAAGGGAAAAGCCAATGGTGCATTTTCATACGGCGCACCGGGCACGTATCCATTCATCATGATGTCGTACACAGATGAAGTAGGCAGCATGAGCACGCTGGCGCACGAACTCGGTCATTCCATGCACTCGCACCTCACCTGGCAGAACCAGCCGATGCCCTACTCAAGTTACTCACTCTTCGTGGCCGAGGTTGCGTCCAACTTCAACCAGGCTATGATGCGCGGCAATTTGCTAAAGACTATTACCGATAAGAACTTCCTGATCGCATTGATCGAAGAAGCAGTTGGTGGAAATTTCTTTAGATATTTCTTCCAGATGCCGACCTTGGCCCGCTTTGAATTGGAGACTCACCAGCGCGTGGAACGCGGCGAATCTCTGACAGCCGATTCAATGCAGGACCTGATGGCTGACTTGTTTACCGAAGGGTTTGGTCCCAAGGTGAAAGTGGATCGTCCTCGCGTGGGCATGGTCTGGTCTACATTCGCCCATCTCTTCGCGGACTATTATGTGTATCAATATGCCACTGGTATCTCAGGCGCTCACGCCCTTTCAGGAAAGATCCTGCGCGGCGAACCCAATGCTGTAGAAAACTATCTCGGCTTCTTGAAATCTGGCTCATCGAGCTATCCGCTGGATGTGCTTAAGAAGGCAGGCGTTGACTTGACCACACCCAAACCCGTTGAAGAAACCTTTGCCGTGATGAAGAGTTATATCGATCGGCTGGAAGAATTGGTTGGGTAGTTTGTTAGTTGGGCAGTTCGTTAGTTTATTAGTCGATTACGAATCACGCATTAAGCAACATGTAATACGTGATTCGTAATCCGTGAATTCGTCAATCTAAAATCGCAAATCGGAAATCGCTAAATGCCTCAAACCACAATTGCATGTCCTCGCTGTAAACAAATGATACCGGCCAACGTCGAGCAGTTATTCGATGTGACGCAAGACCCTGCATCCAAGCAGCGCTTATTGAGCGGACAGTCCAACTTTGCCCGCTGTCAATACTGCGGATACGAAGGCCGCCTTGCCACTCCTATTGTCTATCACGACAACGAGAAAGAATTATTGCTAACCTTCTTCCCGCCCGAATTAATGATGCCGCTCAACGAGCAGGAAAAAATGATCGGCCCACTAATCAAGCAAGTGGTGGATCGGCTGCCTGCCGAGAAGCGCAAGGGATATTTGTTCAGTCCGCAAGCCAACCTGACCTTTGAATCCATGATGGAGACCATTTTGGGCAAGGATGGCATCACACCCGAAATGATCAAGGGACAGCAGGAACGAGTCCAATTCATGGAGAAGTTGATGCAGATCACATCCAAGGATGTGCGTTCTGAATTGATCAAACAGAACACAAAGATCATCGATGAACAATTCTTCGCGCTGTTCAGCCGTATCGCCCAGAGTGCCATGCAAAGCGGACAGGAGTCAGTTGCGCGTTCCCTGATCGAGATCCAGACCCAGTTATTGGAAGAGACCGAGTATGGCCGTCAGCTAAAGGAATCTGTCGGGGAACTGGAAGCAGCTCAAAAGGTCCTGCAAGAGGCGGGGCAAGGCCTCACACGCGAAAAGCTATTAGACTTCGTGCTCGAGGCAAAAACTGATGGCCGCATCCGTGCTTATGTCTCACTGGCACGCGCAGGTATGGATTACGTCTTCTTCCAAAATTTGACGGAGAAGATCGAGAAGGCTTCGGGCGAAGAAAAAACCAGTCTGGAAGGCATTCGCGAGAAATTACTCACCTTCACAAACGAAATTGACAAGCAGCTTGAAGTGCGCTTTAAACAGGCACAGCAATTCGTTGAGAAACTGCTGGAGCAGGAAGATATTGAAAAAGCCACACAGGAAAACCTGGAAGGCTTTACACAGGACGCCGTGGAAATCGTCAACCAATTGCTGAGGCAGGCTTCGGAGAAAAACGATTACACCCGCATGGGCAAACTGCAAAAGATGGTACAGGTACTGCAAGCCGCCAGCACGCCGCCGCCAGAAATTGCATTCATCGAGCAGCTGATTCAAGCGCCAGATGAGGCCGCCATGGAGAAGATGCTCGACGAAAACGAGGCGATGGTCAACCAGCAATTTGTGGATGCGCTAAGTGGATTGGTAGCGCAGTTCGACGCACAAGGAGATGGCAGCGCCGAGGCCAAAAACATGAGCGAAAAGCTCACCGAAATTTACAGGATCGCTTTGAAGCGAGTGATGAAAAAGAATATGGGATAAATCAGGGAAACCGTCACCTTTGTGACGGTTTCTTGTTTTATTCATCAAACGGAGGCGTATTATGAATTGTTGTCATTGCCAGGGAATTGAGGATTTGTTTAGCAAGGAGTACGTAGCCAAAGAGTTGGAAAAATATCGCCGTAAAGGCCCGGACAAAACGACACGTATGTTGATCAATGCCCTGAAAGGGCAAGGCGTGCAGGAATTGACCCTGCTTGATATTGGCGGAGGAGTGGGGGCCATTCAACATGAAATGCTCCGCGCAGGTGCGAAACATGCAACGGATATCGAAGCCTCGGCAGCTTATATGGCTGCCGCCCAAGCAGAGAGCGAACGGCGAGGATATGCCGAACGGATAGACTACCAACATGGCAACTTCGTTGACCTTGCAAATCAGGTTCAGCCTGCCGACATCGTCACGCTGGATCGCGTCATCTGCTGTTACCCAGATATGGAGAAATTGGTGGGGCTTTCTGTGGCACGGGCAGGTAAGCTTTATGGTGTGGTTTATCCGCGTGATGCCTGGTGGGTGAAAATGGTGCTGGCCCTTCAAAACCTTTACTTCCAATTACAAAAGAATCCCTTCCGTACCTTCGCACATCCATCGGAGGCTGTCGAAGCGATCATAAAGCGCAGTGGATTCAAGCGACGGTTTTATCAACGGACATTGGCGTGGCAGGTAGTGGTTTATGCTCGGTAAGCACTCTTCTTCACCCCCTTGAAATGGAGCAAAAGTTCATTTCGTGATTCCCTGAGCGGAGTGAAGGGTCTCTACTGTTGAAATCCGAGATGCTTCGCTCACCGCACAGCAACAAACGCAGTGCGGCGCAGTGTCGCTCAGCATGACACTACATAAGGTGAGTTAAGAATAGAATCAAAACTTATTAATGGTATGAAGGATAAAGCGATATGATCCAAAAAATGTTCAAGTGGATGTTTTCGTCAATCTCCCAAATTGGTTCCGACCCAAACGATGACGATGATATCCGCTTGCAAAAATCGTTGCTGGTGGTGTGTTCTGCTCCCTTCATGGTCGCAGGAGTCGCATGGGGACTGATGTATGTCTTCTCCAAAGAACCATGGGCGGGGGCAATTCCACTCTCTTATTCCTTTGTATCCCTGCTCAGCATCCTCCATTTTCGGCAAACTCGCCAATATCGCTTTTTCCGCTTCAGCCAACTCGCCTTGATTCTGCTACTGCCCTTTTTTCTGATGATAGCTCTCGGTGGATTTGTCAACGGCAGCGCGGTCATCTTGTGGTCGCTGATCTGCCCCATGGGCGCGATGCTCTTCGATAGACCTCGCAACGCCCCACGCTGGTTCCTGGCTTTTGTCCTGCTGGTTACTCTCAGCGGTTTTTTGCAGCCCTATTTACGTTTGTCAAATAATCTATCGCCAGCGTTGATGATCTTCTTCTTTGTCATTAATTTCATCGGAGTTGGTTCGCTGGTATTCATGATGGTCTTTTATTTCGTCGGGCAGAAGAATACGTTTCAGGAAAAATCTGAGGCGTTGTTGTTGAATATCCTGCCGAAAGAAATTGCCGCAATCCTAAAAAACGAGAGCCGCACAATTGCGGATCATTACAGCGAGGCCAGCGTCCTATTCGCGGACATGGTGGGCTTCACTCCGCTTTCCGCAAAGCTACCGCCCGTGGAAATGGTCGAGCTGCTCAACGAAGTCTTCTCGTTTTTCGATTCTCTCCTGGATAAATACGGTGTAGAGAAGATTCGAACGATTGGCGATAGTTACATGGTTGCATCCGGTGTGCCACGCGGACGCGCCGATCATGCCCAGGCATTGGTGCATATGGCCCTGGAGATGCGTGATTACATTTCCACTCATACCTTCCACAATGGACATCATATAAGTTTTCGCATCGGCATCAACTCAGGCTCCATGATCGCGGGTGTCATTGGCCGCCGCAAATTTGTCTACGACGTATGGGGGGATGCAGTAAATGTTGCCAGCCGCATGGAGTCACATGGGCTGGGGGATGCTGTCCAAATTACGCAAGCCACCTACGAATTGATCAAGGACGAATTCATATGCGAGCCGCGCGGTACTGTGAATGTAAAAGGCAAGGGAGAAATGGAAGTATGGCTGGTGATTTCGGCGAAGGATGTTCATTAATGGGACGCGGACGAACGCGGATTCTTTTTAGACCTGCCCCCTACCCCCCGAAGGTTCCCCCAAATCTAAGTGCGGAATTGGGGGAAGGGGAATCTGCTGTTTTATATGAAACTAAAAGTTCAAACCCAAATTACAGTTATCCCTCCCCCATTGTCGCTTTTGTACTTTGACAATGGGGGAGGTGTCGCGCTAGCGACGGAGGGGGTCTATGCACAAACGCACAATCCCAAAATTTTCGCGCCTACCAAAGAATTGCGCGATAACCCATACCCTTTAGAATTCATTCGCGTCATTCGTGCAATTCGCGTTAGAGAATTTTGGACATTGCAAAATCATGACCAAAGAAAAAATTAAGCTCGCAGAAATATGACAATTGACGTATAATGGAGCTTGCCCGTCGTTAGGATGCCCCCCTCATCCTAGCGGCGGGTACTTTTTTGTCTAATCATCGGCCCGCAATTTGCTCCCGCGCAAAGACGGATAAGACACAAGCATCTAAAATCCCTGTCATATGAAACTCCAAATCCGCTTCATCCCCTTCATAGCCTTCGCCATCCTGGCCTTGCTCTTCGGCTTGTGGGCAGGCTTGCTTCGCCTCGGCTGGGCATTGCCATCCATCCCCAACCTCGCGCTGGCTCACGGCCC
This sequence comes from Candidatus Villigracilis sp., assembly GCF_057083605.1. Lineage (NCBI taxonomy): Bacteria > Bacillati > Chloroflexota > Anaerolineae > Anaerolineales > Candidatus Villigracilaceae > Candidatus Villigracilis > Candidatus Villigracilis sp. The sequence goes on from NZ_JBXMTI010000164.1 coordinate 20,092, forward strand.
ATTGATGATCTCAGGTTTCCTTGGTGTGCTGATTCCGCTTGAGCGCGCCGTTGCCATCCGCCAAAAGTGGATGTTCGCTGTGCCGATCCTTTCTGCGCTGGGCTGGGTCACTTCACTCCTCGCACCCGCCATCGGCAGCATCCTTTTCACCCTCGCCAGCCTTGGCATACTTGCCATCCTCGGCGTGATGGTACAGCGCGAACCGCATATCCACACAGTCACCATGGCCTTCGGCGCGTTGGCCTGGGTCATTGGCAATCTTTTATGGATGTTCGGATTCCCAATCTTTCAGGTCGTCTTTTGGTGGATATGCTTCCTCGTGTTAACCATCGGCGGTGAACGCCTCGAACTTAACCGAGTCCTGCATCCTGCCCCCGAGCAGATTCGCAGCTTTGGCATTTTCGCTACCACTCTCCTAATAGGCGCGATCCTCACGATCTTCAATCTCAACTGGGGCGCACGCCTCAGCGGACTCGCCATGTTGGCATTGTCAATTTGGTTTTTGAAAAACGACCTTGCCATGCGCAACATCCGCCATTCGAATCCGCTCACCCGTTACATCGCCATTTGCCTCTTCAGCGGGTTTATCTGGCTCGGCCTCAGCGGAATCATCAACCTGTATTTTGGCGCACTGTACGCAGGTCCGTTTTACGATGCGGCCTTACATGCTGTCTTTGTCGGTTTTGTCATCTCGATGATCTTCGGTCACGCCCCCATCATCTTCCCCGCCATCCTTGGTATACCCGTGACATTTTATCCCGCCTTCTTTGGGCATCTCATCCTTCTGCATCTCTCGCTCATCCTGCGCATCACAGGGGATTTGACAAATCTATTCGTCATCCGCAAATGGGGCGGGCTGCTCAACGAAGTCGCAATCTTATTATTTTTAGGGATGACCATTTTCTCCATTGTAAAAGGCAGAAAATAAATATGCCACTGCTTACTCGCTGGTTTATCAAAGCCGCGCTCATTTATCTTGTGCTGGCTTTATGCGTTGGGATTCTGCTTGTTCTGCCGGTTGACGCCCCAGTTGCGAGTTTATTCCCCGCCTATCTGCATATGCTAACCTTCGGCTGGCTGACGCAGTTAATATTTGGGGTGGCATTATGGATGTTCCCAAAATATAGCAGCGCCAAACCTCGTGGACATGAATGGCTTGGCTGGGCAACCCTCATTCTGCTCAATACAGGTTTAATTCTGCGGATCATTTTTGAGCCGCTCAATAGCATATCTCCTTCCCAACTGAACAGCTGGATGTTAATCCTCGCGGCGCTCTTACAGTGGTTGGCAGGCATTACCTTCGTTGCAAACACCTGGCCGCGCATACGTGAGAAATAGATGCCGCGTCTGAGCGTTTATTTTGTCCGTGCTTCACTGGTCTATCTCATCCTGGGTTTTACCTTTGGTGGGCTATTATTGGCAAATAAGGGCGTAATGCTTTCGCCTTTGATTTGGGCATTACTCCCCATTCACATTGAATTCACTTTTATCGGCTGGATGATTCAACTGGCAATCGGTATTGCCTTTTGGATCCTGCCGCGTTTCTCAGGCAACCAGCCACGAGGCAGCGAAGGCTGGAGTTGGGTGGCATTCATCTTGCTGAACATAGGGATTGTTTGTGTAGCTCTGCAGAGTATATTCGGGACGCAATGGCCTTCCCTTGTGGGGAGAACACTCGAAGTTCTAGCTTTGGCCGCATTCGTCATTGGCAATTGGAAGCGGATAAAACCAATCGGAACCTAGTAGATTTAGGGAAATTAGAATCGGTCTTTGAATCCATTAATTAAAACGGCTTAAATCTCATCAGGAACAATAAGGCGGCTGTAACGACTCCGCCAATAGATGCCAATAGCGCCGGGTTGGATTTTGCGATTAGCCGCTGCACTTCATCCATGTTTATGGCTTTGCTTTCATCTGGCGCGTTGCGAGTGGCAAACCCAGTCATATACATCACACCCAATTCTTTTCGGATTGGGCTGTAAATCTTGCGGCTGTACCAGGTCATCCAAATCATTAAGACGAACATAAGCAAGAATGATGCTCCCCACCAACCCCTGTTCCACCAGCTTGCAGCGCTGCCCATATAAATACTGGTAACCAGCAAGCCGAGCAGGCTAATTCCCATTGGAAAAACCGTAATATTTGGGAGGTCAAGCAGCACCTTGATCTTATCGACATTTTTTTCTTTTGGAAGCATGAATGCAGTTGCCATCGAAGACCCATGTACAAAGATAAACAGAAAAGCAGATAAAACGTGCAGCCATACAGCCCATTGATAAAGTGACATCTTGTTCTCCTATTGATAAGTCAGCTTACGCAGAGTTCAATCCCGTAGGGATGTAATGATTATAGAAATCAAGATAATTTGATTAAAAATCCCGAAGGGATGACATGACTCTTCCAATTCATGACACCCCTTCGGGGTTAGCTCACAATTTTTGCAAAGTTACAATCATTACACTCCTTCGGAGTTGTTTCTGCATAAGATCACTTAATAAATTTTTCGCACGGCTTGTTTCATGAGCAAGTAGGGTTTTGAAGGGTATAATTTGGCAATTTATGTGGCGCTCCGCAATCCCTCAAATAAATCCGTTTCAACCTTTCTCCCCCCATTCACCAAACTAAATGCGCGATAAAACGTCCCTTGCATGGCAAGCACAGCTACTGCGGCGTCTTCGTGCATTTCGGCGAGAGCCCCCAGGCTTGCAAGCTGGCTTTGGTGGCATTGAATGGCTCGCCAGGCAGTAATGCAATGCTCAGACATATCAATGCGAGTGGTGATCATCCATTCCTTCCACGGGAATTCACCACGGATTTGGTCACCCACGGGGAAGGTCATATCGCCCATGAATGGGGCAATCAGGTTGACAAAGTTTTCGCCATCCACCATGTAATATAGTTTTGAGATGCGATGTGGGGGGAAATTTTCAGGGTCTTGGTAATTTGCATCCGCAGCACAGATGACGGCGGCAGAGGTGAATTGCCCGATGGCGATGTGGTCTGGATGGCCGTAATTTCCATCAGGAGGAAATGTCACCACTACTTGTGGCTTTATTTTGCGAATATGTGTGACGATCTTGCGGATGGCTTCGTCGTGGTCAGCTTGGTCTACGTCACCATCGACATAATCAAGGAAAGATAAACTCTTCATGCCAAGCAGCGCGACTGCATTCTCCAATTCCTTTGTGCGGATTTGGCCGAGTCGTTCTGGACCTGGATCCTGCTCTTCGGGGCCGAACCAGCCTCTCTCGCCGCGTGAAGCGCATACGAGATGAGACTCCACTCCTTGTGCAGAATACTTTGCCAGCGTCCCACCCATGCCCATCGATTCGTCATCTGGATGAGCAAAGACCGCAAGAAGCTTAAGTGCGTCCATGTTGCACCTCTAAAAGAAAAGTGTGTTTATTTTGACGATACTTTTATTAATGTGTCTGGGGTGATGTTATATGCTTTTGCCAAACCCGCAACATACCGCCCGCCCTTTGGCTTGATGCGCCAAAAGTTGAAATCATCGAGTTTGAATAACGACTCGGCTTCGGGGAAGCGGGCCAGATAATGGTCTTTGAGCGGTGTGTAGCCTGGCTCGCCGTTTTGAATAAACTCTGCGCTGCCGCGAATGGAAACACGCGCCAACGTCTGCGGATCGGCCCTGCCGTCATCGGTCTCGGCGATCAACAAACTCACGCGCTTGTCTTTTTGCATATCCACCGTGTGCTGTGCCAAGCGGCTGAGGAAAACATGGAAAGCAGAAAAATCATCCGTGGGCACAAAAGCGACCATGGAAATCCGCGGTGATTCCTCCCTTAAGGTTGCAAGGGCGGCAACGCGGGTATTACGAATGATGTGAGCTAAGAGTTTTTCTGATTGAACATCCATAATGATTATTCGCCGATCGGTGGGTTATCCAACCGCACGCCGTGACCACGCACGGTATCAATGTATTGATGGCTTGGGTCAAGCACAGCCAGCCTGTCACGCAGGCGGCGGATCAGGGCATCCAGGGCCTGGTCAGATACACCCGCCATTTGATCTTCACCCCAAACAACAGAGACCAGGTCACTGCGAGCGATCACCTGCCCTTGTTTTTCATATAACATCCAAAGTAATTTGAATTGCTGGGCTGACAATGGCGGCACAACCTGTTGTTGATGTACCCAAACCTGGCGTGATTTCTGATCCATCACCAGGCGGCCCTGGCGCACACCGCCTTCGGCAAGCGGCATGGTCGCATCTGAAGTGAGAAAGATGAACTGCTGTGCAAGCGCAATGCCCAGCAGGTCACCATCCTGCAACATAACGGGCGCGGTTATTTCGACCCCATTATGGTTGGTGCCATTCTTGCTCCCCAGGTCTTCAATGGTCACACCTTCAGACGTGGGCGTGATGCGTGCATGAAAACGCGAAACTTGCCTGTCCTGCACATTGATCTCACAGGTAGGGTCACGCCCGACCATCAATGTATGGCTCAGTGCCCAACGCTGCCCTTTCAATGGGCCATCTTGAGCGACAAGGATGGGGAATTCTTCATCGTTTTCCATAATTTCCTCGAATAATACTTTGCCTGTAGATTTGAGTTTAATTTTCTTAAACTACAAACATACGGAATATTCCCAAAAGCATAACTTTAAGATTACCCAAAGGCTTAATAAAATTGGTAACCCTGTGCAACACTCAGGTATAACAAAGACGTTTATAATATAGCAGAAAAGTGGATTTCTGTGCTGATTATATTGTAATTTTCATATTATTAATATGAACAGTGATACACGCCGAAAACATCACTGAAAAGCACAATTACCCTTTCAGGTACGATGCCACAAGGAGAAGGTTTGCCCCAATCTTTAAAGAATGGGGAGATCCTGCGTGACCGCTACAAAATCCGCGAACAGATCGGGCAGGGCGGTACGGGCAGTATTTATCTTGCAGACGATACACGCCTGCAAGGCCGATTATGTGCGCTCAAGGAAGTTGAGCATAACCAGGCTCTCCCAACGGATGTTTTTAATCAGGCACGCGAACAATTCTTTCGTGAAGCTTCTGTACTTGCACGCCTCGATCATCCCAACCTGCCAAAAGTTTCCGATTTCTTTTCTGAAGGCCCACGTGACTACCTGGTAATGGATTTTGTACCAGGCAAAGACCTGCGCGAACGTATGCAGGAAGCGCGCCGTAATAAAACCTTTCTCTCGGAAAAAGAAGTACTGCGTTGGGCCGTACAAATCGCAGATGCTTTAAGTTATCTTCACCATCAGTCCCCGCCCATCATTCATCGTGACATCAAACCCAGCAATCTCAAGATCACGCCCAGTGGAATCATTAAACTTGTGGATTTTGGTCTGGTAAAGATCATGGCGCCCGATGAAGTAACCATCACCATTATTCAGGGACAGGGTACTGCACATTACACGCCCTTGGAACAATACGGCGGGGATGACACACATACTGACCCCCGCGCGGATATTTTTTCATTCGGCGCGACTCTCTATCACCTGCTGACAAATGAACCTCCCGCCGAGGCACGCAAACGCTTCCTGGATACCCGCAGCCTGGTGCCGCCTCGAGAGCTTAATCCTCACCTTAGTAGCCAGGTGGAAAAAGCCATCCTATGGGCGATGTCACTCCATCCCGATAACCGCCCCGCAAAAGTGAGCGATTTCCGTGATGCCTTGCTTGGAAAATTGGAAACACCAGCCAAGCCAGCCATTGACCGCTCAAGTTTTGACACACCTCACATCACAATTTTCACAACCGAGCAGATCGCAGGCTATGCCGCGCTTGGGTTGTTCCTAATCGGGTTGATCACGACACTGCTGAGATAGTTTTAGAACTGGAGTGCAAAGTCTCCGGACTTTGCACCTTGATCTTGCCTTTCCTAAATTAGCCTTGCGCCGAGGACGGCGCAAGGAGCAAGCGACTCCAAAGTCTGGAGACTTTGGAATCCACATTGTTCATTCAAAATCCTGTCCTTGACATTCGCCCTTGCATGTCTTAGCATATCTCCATGCGAATAGGGATGATGGTAGACAGCTACAAGCCATATATCAGCGGCATCACAAATTATGTCGAGATCAATAAACGTTATCTTGAGCTGGCAGGGCACGATGTATTCGTCTTCACCTTTACAGACAAGGAATACAATGATGGGGAAGCACGCGTCATCCGCAGCCACGGTGTGCCACTAGCAGATACGGGTTTTTATCTATCCATGCGTTATTCGCGCGCCGCCAAAAAATTACTGCAAACCATGGATGTTGTCCATGTGCATCATCCCTTCTTAAGCGGGCGTCTCGCCTTGAGGTATTGTCGCCCATTGCAAATTCCTATTGTGTTCACAAACCACACCCGCTACGATCTATATGCGCAGGCCTATCTGCCAATGATGCCAGACGAAGTCAGCCAGGGACTCCTGCAAGCCTACATGCCCACCTTCTGCAAAGCAGTAGAACTCGTCATCACACCCTCCGCAGGCATGGAAAAAATCCTGCGCCAACTTAATGTGGATGTACCCATTGAAGTTGTGCCAAACGGTGTGGACTTGAAAAAATTCCACACTGCCGCTCCGCTTTCACGTGCAGGCTTTGGCTACAAAGACGATGATATTCTGCTTGTGTACGCTGGCCGCATTGCGAAAGAAAAAAATATTCCATTCCTGCTCGAATCCTTCAAAGGCATTTCACAAGCCATTCCAAATGTGCATCTCCTCTTAATCGGCGGCGGCGCACAACAATATGAAGAGGAAATCCACTCCCTCATCAACGAATTAACGCTTGATCAACGAGTCCGTCTCATTGGCAAAATCGCATACGATCAGCTCCCTGCCTACCTCGCAATGTGCAACATCTTCGTCACTGCCTCGGTCACTGAGGTTCATCCCCTCTCCGTTATCGAAGCCATGGGCGCAGGGCTTCCCATCATGGGCATTGAATCGGTTGGGGTTGGAGACACAGTCGAAGATGGAGTCACGGGCTTTCTTGCGACTCATGACCTGCCTGCATTCACCGCCAAACTTACCCGCCTCTGCCTGGACCTGAAACTGCGTGCCCAAATGAGCGACTCAGCGCGAAGGGTTTCCTCCGTTTACGATATTGAACACACTACCAGTCTCATGTTGAAGCAATACGAAAAACTTGTAGCAGAGTCCAGCCCACGGAAGAGCAATTGGCGTACCCGTCTGCGCGGGTTTGTGGAGCAGTTCAGCTCATGAGTGGACGCAACCAAAAGATAGGCGCGTGGGGTGAAGACATCGCCGCAAAATGGCTTGCAGAACGTGGACATCAAATCCTCTCTCGTAACGTCCGCACCCCTTACGGTGAAATTGATATCATTGCAAAAATAAATGACATCACTGTATTTATTGAAGTCAAAACGCTCACATCGAGCAGGAATTTCTACCCCGAACACAATATCACCGCACGCAAGCGCGAACACATGCTCAACGCCGCCCAACACTACACTGCCGAACACGAAATTGACCACTGGCAAATTGACGTAATTGCCATTGAAGGCAGGCCAGGGATGAACCCTATCATCACACATTTTGAGAACGCAATATAACGAAATGACTCAATGTAAGTCGGACACTTGCATCGCACTGGCGTTCGATGCAAGTGTCCGACTTACGCTATACATCATAAACGATGGTCTATCATGGTAACTCCTAGCGAGCCCTAATCAAAATTCCACCGCAATTCCTTTGGTATAATTTTAAAAAGCAACTAACAACCCCGCACATCTCAATAAGAGCTAAAGGAATGTGCGGGGCAACAAGGAGAATTATTATGGCAAACGTTATCGGAGCCGATGTTAGTTTTTATCAGGATGACCCTCAAACTCCTCAAGGTATAGATTTCGCAAAAATGCGAACCAGTGCCGGCTACGTGATTATTCGCGGAGGTCAAAATCTCTGGGCCGATAGGGATTTTAAAGTAAATTGGCGTGAAGCTAAACTGGCTGGCATCCCGCGCGGTTCCTATTGGTTTTACGACAGCCGTATAGACCCCAAAAAACAAGCCGAATTGTGGATCTCTCTCTTCAATGGAGATTTTGGCGAGTTGCCCTTATTTGCAGATTTCGAAGATAATTACGGTGGCTCATTCAAAGGCTGGAAGCACTGGCAAACATTCATCGAGCGCCTCAAAGACCTTACACCTGGAAAAGAAATTTCCATTTATACCGGTTATTACTACTGGCGTGAAAACACTGTATTAGTAAATATCCCGGCAGCATCCCTAGAATACTTCAAACAATATCCACTATGGATTGCCAATTACGGAGTGACCACTCCGCTCATCCCAAAACCATGGACGGATTGGACCTTTTGGCAATTCACAGACAAGGGAGATGGAAGAATTTACGGCGTGGAAAGCGGCAATATCGACCTGAACTACTTCAACGGTGACTTGAATGCCTTCCATGCGCGGTTTGGAATTACTCCCACACCGGTGCCTGAACCAGTTCCTAGCGATAAGTTGTATCGTGTCACAGCTTCATCCCTGGTAATAAGGGAAGGCCCCGGATTAACCTATAAGCAGGTCGGCGGCGCATTCTACAATGAGGTCGTTGAAGAAATCGGGGCAAATTCAGATCGAACCTGGCTGAACATCCGCAAATTGGATGGAACAGCTGTCGGCTGGAGTTTCAGCGCGTACTTGCAAAAAATCAGCACACCGACACCTGAACCCGAACCCACTCCAACCCCTACGCCCACACCTACCCCTACGCCTGAACCCGATGATGAAAACTTGTATCGAGTTATTGCTACATCGCTCAAAGTTCGTGAAGGCCCCGGCCTGGAACACGACTCGATTGGCCTGGTCTATTTCGGAGAGATCGTCGAAAAAACTGAATCTAATTCAGATGGGTCCTGGTTAAAGATCCAAAGACTGGATGGAAGTTTGGTGGGCTGGAGTTTCGGTGCGTATCTGCAAAAAATCAATGCGCCCGTTCCTTCTGAACCCGCTCCGACCACGCCTGTACCTGAACATACTGACAAAAACTGGTACCGCGTTAATACAGTAACGCTTGCCATAAAAGAATTTGCAAATACAACATCCAAAACATTAGGTACAGTATTGAAAAACGATACTGTCCCCGCGCTGGACGATACAAGCGACCCAAACTGGATACAAATCCAAAGGCTGGATGGCTTAACAGGTTGGTGTGATAAAAAACTGGTGGTCTTCCTGGAAAACACCCGCCCCAGCTCCATCAGGCAAAGTCTATTCCCCGGCATCACCTATCTTAGAAAAGATTTGACATCGCCTCGCCCTGTGGTGGTGCACGCCATGGCTATCGACCTGCAAACCGCCAAATTGGAATTTCTTGTCACGCCTTCAGCAAACTCAACGAATGTATTGTGTTCGCGTACTACATCCAAATTCCTTGAAGAATTCAAACTGCATGTCGCCATCAATGGCGGATACTTTAGTTACCTGGACGCTACCTACGACCCCGTTTCATATTGTCCAAACGGAGGCGACCCGGTTCGTGTCAGCGACTATGCAGCATCGCGTGGAAAAATATATTCACCTAAAAAGACCATTCAGCCCATCATCTATATTAAGCAGAAGAATCAAGTTTCTTTCAATGAAATAGAAGGTAAGGTTTTCAATGCTATTTCGGGGGATCGCATGGTCGTTGTAGATGGAAAAGCCGTGAAAAACCTGGCGGACGCTACACCAAATCCGCGTACAGCCGTCGGTTTAAGCAAGAACGTGCGCTGGCTTACCTTAATGGTGGTCGATGGCCGTCAGCCGGGATACAGTGAGGGAGTCACATTCCCTGAACTGGCTGATTTGCTCATCTCTTACGGCGCACACACCGCTGCAAATATGGACGGTGGCGGCTCATCCACGATGGTAATTAAGGGAAGTGATGGGAGTGTACGCATTATGAATTCGCCAGTGGATTTGGATAGACCAGGCAGGGAACGGGCAATTGCAAATCACCTCGGGCTTTTCATCGCACCATGAGCCGCCTTGTCACTGCTTATAAACGCCGTCGCTTCTCCCCCTTTTCAATAATCCGTCTTTTACGTAAGCAGTCCCGCCAAAAGGCGGGACTGCTTACTATTCACTATTTACTAATTCACTTATCTTGAATCTCTGCCGCCCTATACGTATTATTCATCAACATCGCAATCGTCATGGGGCCAACTCCGCCAGGGACCGGGGTTATGAAGCCAGCGACTTCCTTTGCCTCATCAAAACATACATCACCCACCAGGCGATAGCCGCTCTTCTTCGTTGCATCAGGCTTTGAGTTAATGCCCACGTCAATGATAGCGGCGCCAGGCTTGATCCAATCACCGCGCACGAATTCGGTCTTTCCAATCGCGGCGATCAAAATATCAGCCTGCCTGACCGTGCCAGCGATGTCCTTCGTGCGTGAATGGCAAACTGTCACGGTGGCATTCTTGCCGATCAATAACAAGGCAGCGGGCATGCCCACGATATTCGAGCGGCCCAATACTACTGCATTTGCACCTTCAATTTTTACACCCGCTTTTTCGAGCAGATAAATACATCCATATGGAGTGCATGGCACAAACAATGGCTCACGTCCTTTTTGCGCCAAACGACCAATATTCAATGGGGAGAAACCATCCACGTCTTTTTCGATGCTGATCAGTTGAAGTACGCGCTCTTCATTCAGATGATCAGGCAGGGGCAATTGAACGAGAATGCCGTTCACTGATTTATCTGCATTCAGGCTTGTGATTACTTTTTCCAAGTCCTCCTGTGAAATATCGGCGGGCAGGTGATGGCTGACAGACCCCATGCCCAACTCTTCGCAAGCTTTACCTTTTGCTCTCACATAGGTCGCAGAGTCCACGCGCTCGCCAACCAGCACGGTTGCCAGTGTTGGCTTGGGCTTGCCCGCTGCCACGCGTTTCGTAACATTTGCCGCAACTTCGTCACGCACCTGTTGAGCGATCAACTTACCGTCAATTAACTGAGCCGTCATATTTTGCTCCTTTGAACAGTGATTTACGCACGGAAATTATACAATTACTCCCCCCAATCCAAATAGTGACATTCGTAACTTACGGTTTACGAATTATGCCTTTCAACTTTTCCCCATCCAAATCGACCAACTCCACTGAATCCACTTCATTCCAACGCGGAGAGGGGGCTGTTGCACTCACGCGTAGATAATTTCCCGTCCAGCCTTCCATGCGCCAACCGTATTCACCATATTCGGTAGTGGACTCCCACAACACGGACATCGTCTGCCCGACAAATTTTTGCCGATAGGATTTTGCCGACTCTTCAATCGCTCCCTGCAGGATATGATTCCGCTTCTTTCTTAACTCGGGCCTGACCTGCCCCTTCATCCTTGCCGCCCCTGTGCCGGGACGCGGCGAATACGAAAAGACGTGCCCACCTGTAAATTTGATCTCTTTTACGAAATCAAGTGTCTCAGCGAATTCTTCTTCTGTCTCACCGGGGAAACCTGCGATAATGTCTGTTGTGATCGCAACTTCAGGCATAACGTTTCTTGCGGCATTGACCAACTCACGGAAGGAGTCGGGCGTGGTCTTGCGCGCCATCCGTCTCAGCGTGGATTCACTGCCAGATTGTAGAGGCAGGTGAAGGTGAGGCATGAGGCGCTTATCATCCCAAAGAGAAAAGAAACTTGCGTCCAAATCCCAAGGCTCGAGAGATGAAAGTCTTAATCGCTTTACATCCGTTTCACACAAAATGGCTTTGACCAAATCTCGCAGGTGATAATTCAACTCTTGCCCCCATGACCCAAGATGCACACCCGTTAAAACGATTTCTTTTGAATCACCCGCAAGCGCGGAGTTAATATCCGCGGTCACATCTGCAAGCGGACGTGACCGACTTTCGCCGCGAGCGACAGTGGTAATGCAGAAGGTGCATTTGTTATCGCAGCCATCCTGCACCTTGATGAAGGCGCGCGTGCGACGATGCAAGCCAGGGATGGGTGTGCGATCAATGGGTTCGAGATCGAATGTGGAGCGTTCTACGTTTAGCGCATCGGCAACGAGAAAATCTTTATCAAGGTTTGGCACAACTCGCAAAACATTTGGAAGCGCAGCGGCCTCCTTTGGTTGAAGAGTCGTCCAGCAACCCGTGGCGATAATTTCATCCACACCTGCGCGGGCAATGTTGCGAATCTTGCTGCGCGAATCGGAAGCGGCTTGTGTGGTGACAGCGCAGGTATTAACTACAGCCATGTGTGCATGTTCAGCGGAGGCAACGATCTCATGCCCAGCCATGCGGAACTGGCGTGCCATGCTTTCAATTTCGCTTTGGTTGAGTCTACAACCGATAGTGTCGAGGAAAATTTTCATAATTGTCATTTCATGTCATTCCCCATGCGGGGACGATGTGCGAGGAGGCGTTCGTACCGACGAAGCAATCCCCCATTACTATGGGGTTGCTTCGGGCTATCGCCTTCGCAACGACATGTTATTATGGCTGTAACACCACAAAATTATCGAACACAATATCCACGCCGGGTGTGCTGAAGGTGCCAGCCAAAATACCAACATCACCTGTGGTGAGGGTGGAATCCTGAGCTTGTGCCAGTTGAAAACCGTTCACAAAAAATGTGAGGGTGTTCCCTGCGCAATCACCGCGCAGATGATTAACGGCAAGCCCTTTATTGATATGCTCTGAGGATTGCATTTCGCTTTGGCCAAGCAGGATGGCCTGTCCACCTGAATATACGCCCATGCCATAAAAGCCATCACTGGAGATGATGAAGAAATAATAATCTGTACCATTGAAACGACATACCAAACCAATGCGATTTTCATCAGGACCTGCAAGCTTGCCGGTATCTACTTCGATACGAACATCTGAAAAATTTTGGTGTGGGGTTGTCCAAAAATTGGTTTGAAGCGCGTTGACCAGGATGCGATAACCGCCTGCGTCATAATCCATGATGCCTTCGTTGACCAGCGTACGATCCCAGCCTGAGTTGGCGCGAGAAAAATCATCCTGAAACAGCACACTACCCGGTGCTCCAATAGCCGCCTGCGGAGTCGGGAGGATGGTCGATGTGGAACAAGCCAGGGATAGAACAAGCAATAACAAAATGATTAATTTAGCGCGGTTCATGGATGTGATTTTATCATGAGGGGTTACGGAAAATACTGTCCTAACAATTGTTCTGCGGTCTCGCGATACGAACCGTTTGTATCTGAATCACGCACAAAGGTTAATAGGTTGAACGCAGCGGCACGATTGCCTTGTGCGAGGTGAGTCATGGCAAGGTGGATGTATGCGGGGAAATGATCTGGGAAACGCGTGATCACATTTGATAAGGTTTGTTCCGCACTGGCATATCTGCCAGACGAGAGGTAAGACCAGCCCAATGCATCCAATGCAAAGGGGTCATCTGGCGCAAGCCTGACAGCCTGCTGCGCGGCGGGCAAACCAACCTCTTCCACTTGCACTCCGTTATCAGCACAAAAAACCGCCAGCAAACGCCAATACGTTGCTTCGTTTGGCGCAAGTTCTGTTGCATGTTGATAAGCCGTCTGCGCGGCGGCGAGATCGCCAAGTTTGAAATAAGCATCGCCAAGAGAAGCCTGCCAGGCAGGGTTGGTCGGGTCGTATCTTGCGGCAAGCAAATACTCCGCAAGCATTTGTTCATATTTACCCTGACGATTCCAATATAGTGCACGCAAAGCACGGACGATGGGAGACATATGATCTATAGACAATGCCCGGTCAAGCTCCACGCCTCCATTCTGACCGATCTGCTGTTTCGCTTCGCCAAGCCATGCCCAAGCCTCAGCATTCTCTGCGTTAATTTGAGTCGCTTTCTCAAACGCGGCGATGGCAAGTTCCCATTCTTGGACGAGGCCGAGGGCACGTCCAACTGTCAGCATTTGCTGTGAGGCATCGGGTTGTGTGGCAGATAAGCTCAAAGCGGCACGTAAGGTCTGCACAGCCGAGTCAACTTCGGGATTAAGTGAAGAGGCTAGTGTCAATTCAGAGAGTGCCTGTTCAGGTGCAGGGAATGTCAATAAAAGGCCTAGTCGATAATGAGCGTAGGCATCGCTTACATCGAACCGAAGTTGATTCTGGAGCGCATCACTTTCTGCACCCCAATTTTTTTGTTCGCGATAAATGAAGGCGAGACCTGCGTATAAATTGGCCGATTCGTGGAATTGCAGTCCCTGCTGATAGGCCATCAAAGCAGATGGAAGATCATCTGTGTTGATGTATGAACTTCCCAGCGCAACCCAACCCTGCTCTGAAAGTTTGGGGGCGCGGTTAAGATAGTTGATCGCATCCAAATAATTTCCGCCAGCAAACGCGGAGATACCGGCCTTCTCCCAAAGGTCAGAGCGCCAAGGTAGAAGGCGTGCAGCCTGGCGATATTGGTCTGTGGCTTCTGAATAATTTTGCGCGGCAAAGTCAGCATCCGCCTGTTGGATGGTGGAATACCCTGAAAAAAGTATGGGCAAAAGAATCGCGGCAAGTAAGGTGATAACTGCAAGCGGGAAGAACCATTTTTTGTTATACATCGCAGCCGCAATTATATAATACCCACGGTCACAAATTGTGCTTTCCACCTTCAGAAAAAGCGCAATTTGTGACCGAGTGCGGTATACGTGTATGTGCCATATTTTTTTGAACTGGCAGTATAATCATGACTGCATGAATGCATTTACCACTTTAATTCTTACACAACTAACCGTCCCACCGGGGGATTTGATCTACTACATCGTTCTGGTATTCGCTGTGGCAAGCGCGCTTCAATCGGCATTTAACCATTGGCGGGCAACTGAATTCCCGCAAGCCAGGCGCGCTTTTATGGGGCTTGGAATTCTACTTGCTGCGCAAATCGTCATGTTCCTATTCAGCGGGCTGGGCTGGCAACAGATCATCGACCCGAAGACGGTCCTGCCGCCCATGGATCGCGCCTTCATTATGTTTGGCATTATTTGGATCACCTGGCTATATGCTTTCCCAGAACCCAACCGTGTGGCAGATGCAGTGGCGACCTTATTGAGCCTATTTGTGGTGACCGCCTTGGGATTAAGCCTGCTCACCTGGCAGCCTCAGATCGCGTTTCTCAGCTACAACCAGACAGTTGACGATTGGTTCTGGCAGATTGGCTCCTTATTCCTGGCAGTGCTCGGCATGGCAACATTGTTCATCCGTAGGCCAGATGGGATGTGGTACGGCATCACCCTGCTGTTTTTGGGGTTTTTAGGTCACACAGGCCATTTACTCTTCCAAATGGATGGCAATTACTCAGGCATTGTGCGGCTTGCCTACATGGCGGCCTACCCGATCTTGCTAACCTTGCCCCAGCGTTTTGCCATCGTCTCCGGGACGGCTTCCCCCCCACGACCTACTACGCTAAAACAAGATGCCGGGCTTCCAGAACGCAGGCGTTATAGCACCGACCCGAAGACCTTCCATGCCATGCTGGCGCTGGCGGCGGAATCAAACCCAACCAAAGTGAGCCAGGCCATCACCCGTGCCATAGCACAGACCATGCTCTCTGACCTGTGCTTCATGATCTATCTAACTGATAACAATAGCCAGATGATCATTGCTGGCGGATATGACTTGATCCGCGAGGACAGCCTGGAAGGTGGCTCATTAAATAAATCATCCATTCCCATGCTGGCAAATTCGCTGCAGCGCGGGCGTCCATTGCGAATGCCTGCCAGCAGTACATCCGCTGATATTAAGGGATTGGGCGATATTCTCGGCTTAACCAACCCCGGTCATTTATTGAGCGTTCCCATCCTCACCCCGGAAAAAGAATCACTAGGTGGCGTGCTTTTGCTTTCCCCATATTCCGACCGAACCTGGACTGCGGAAGACCAGGCCTTTCTTTCAAACATAGCCACATCTCTTGTTCCGATCATAAAAAGAAGCCAGAAATTAACGAAACTGGAAACACAAAGCGACCAGGCACGCGCACAAGTAACAGAGTTGGAAAACCGCGTGCAGGAACTTAACAAACAATTGGAGAAGTTCCGTGCAGATGCGGAAAAAAGCGGCTCGGTGGAAATGTCTTCGCTGCTTGTTGCACAGGAAGATTCGCAGCGTATCATCGAACAGTTACAGATTGAGAATGCAGAATTACGTTCAGGGAAAAACCTATCTTCTTCATCATCGCCATTACAGGTGGAGAACGAATTAAAGACAACCTTGCAGGAATTGGCGCATTTACAAAACCAACTCGCTGAAGCCAACATGAAAGCGCACGAGATGGAAAAAGGCCATGTGGCAATGAAGAGCACGGAACAGGCCGAGGTGATCGCATCTATTTCACAGGAATTACGCCAGCCATTATCTTCCATCGTTGGATATACCGACTTACTACTGGGTGAATCAGTGGGAATTCTCGGCGCATTGCAAAGGAAGTTCGTGGAACGCATCAAGGCTTCCACGGAACGCATCCGCAGCCTCACAGATGACATGATCCAAATCACCACACTCGCAACCGAGCTGAACGATCTCAAGCCCGAATCTGTGGATTTGAACCTGATCATTGATAATGCCATGTCCTATACCAGCACACAGGTGCGCGAGAAAAATATTTCCATGCACCTTGAACTCCCAAAGACGCTCGCACCTATTCAAGCAGACCGTGAAGCGTTGCAACAGATATTGATTCATTTGCTGCAAAATGCAGGGGCGGCAACTCCCTTCGAAGGCACGATCAGGCTCAAGGTCCAGACGCGAACCGAAAACGGTTTGGAATTTATCCTGATCCAGGTGGCGGATAGCGGCGGCGGCATTGCGTCCAGTGATATGCAGCGCGTCTTCACCCGTTTATATCGCGCAGACAATGTGCTCATCCAGGGTGTGGGTGATACCGGCGTGGGGCTCTCAATTGCCAAGACTCTGACAGAGGCACAGCATGGTCGGATTTGGGTGGAAAGTGAGCAAGGGATCGGCTCTACATTCAGCGTACTCCTGCCGCTGGCCGGCGAGACAGTATCTGACAAGAAAAATAAAAAAGGAAAGAAGTAATGCGTGGGTTGCGCGATTTTGGGAACGCGTTGATCGTGGCGCTGCTCTCAATTGGATTAATGATTGGGGCGTTATCAATTTCGCTGGTAGAGTTCCTGCCTGAAGCAGCACCTACATCCACTGATTCTTTGTTGCCATCGCCTGCGCCGCTTACCCCTACATCCACATTGCCGCCGACATCAACCTCCCTGCCGGGATTCCCCACTTCTATACTTACAGCCACACCCACATTTACGAATATCGTCATGCCAAGTTCGTGTCAGCCGCCCACAGGCTGGGGGCAAATTTTTATTCAAGGTAATGATTCACTGGATAGCATAGCCGCTCGTTACCGCATCAGCAAAGATCAATTGAGAATTGCAAACTGCCTGTTGAGCGATAATCTCGTAGCAGGCAGCATCCTGTATGTGCCCCCGGCACCAACCAGCACACATGCGGTTTGTAATCAGGGCGCAGCCGGGTGGGTAAAATCCTACGTTGTAAAACCCGGTGACACTCTCTACGCGATTGCTACAAACCATTACACGTCAGCGAATCTACTAAGAAGTGTGAATTGCAGAATAGGCGACCTTATTTATTCAGGTGAAGTGCTCTGGGTTCCCAATGTTGCCACACGAACGCCATACCCAACTCCGCTGCCGGGTGTTACGACCACGCCTTATCCCACTGACCCATTAACTGAAACGGCGCTGCCTTTTACACCCACCATCATACCCAGCAACACGCCCATCCCCGCCACAGCCACAACCGCTCCAACTTCCACACCTGCGCCGACTCTTACTGCAAGCCCCACGGCTTTCATTCCATAAGAAATTATTTTTGCACATTGCCGCACGGTCAATACCCCATCACCACTCGACACAGTTAAATGAAACCACCTGCCCTTTATTTATTAATAGCCCTTCCTGCTATTTTGTTATCAGCATGTGGAGCAGCAGCAACCGTGCCTGAACAAGCGCTTTTGCCATTTATCCTGATCACATCCGCGCCGAACGCAACCCCAACATCCACCCCATTTCAACCATCCCTTTTCACGCCAACACTGCCTTCGCTTTATTCTTTCGACGTTAATATATCTGGGTCTCAATTGACCCTCCCCTCCGAAACGCCATCACCAACTCCACCGCCTCCAATCGAACCGACAGCTACCATCAGCTTCGATCAACTTTTCCCCACTCAAGCCGCTCCACCTGCACAAGCCGTCAACCCTGCTGCCCTGCCGCCGCTCACCGACAATGAGACTATCAACTTTCTACTGATCGGCTCAGATAAGCGCCCCGGTGCATCCTATCGGACCGACACACTTGTGATTGCTATCATCTGGCCCGAAGAGGGACAAGTCTCATTGATCTCCATTCCACGCGACTTGTGGATTTACATCCCCACGGTTGGCATGCAGCGTATCAACACCGCCTATCAAAGTGGAGAAGTATACGATTACCCCGGCGGCGGAGCGGGACTCTTGAAAGAAACTATTGCATACAATCTCGGTATCCGCATTGACCATACTGCCATGGTTGAGTTTGATGGCTTTCGCCGCATCGTGGACACCCTCGGCGGAGTTGATGTACCCGTCTCGTGCGCTTACACCGACTGGCGTTTGATTGACCCAAGCTACGACCCATACAACGAAAACAATTGGTGGCTTTACACGGTCGGCCCAGGCCAGGTGCACATGGATGGTGACCTCGCACTTTGGTATGCCCGCTCCCGTTTAAAATCCAATGATTTTGATAGGGGCCGCCGTCAGCAGGAAGTTTTGCGTACCATCTTCCAGAAGGCATTGCAAACAGATACTTTTAGCAAAATCCCGCAACTATATAACGACTTCTCCAGCACCGTTATTACAGACCTTGGGCTGGCGGACATGGTTAGCATGGCTCCATATGCTGTCAACTTCACGAACGCAAACATCCGCGGCTATTACATCCGCCCGCCTTACGTTAGTTCATGGATCACACCCGGCGGAGCATCCGTTCTTTTGCCTAGTGAAGCCGAACTCGAACAAATGCTGGTCGAAGCCACTACCCTTTCACCTTTTGCAGTGACCCGCCAATCGATTAATGTTGAAGTTCAAAACGGCGCATACTTCGAGACGCTCGAATCCCTGGCATCTTCGCGCCTTAACTATGCAGGCTATCAAACCACAATCGGGATCGCCGACCATCGTGACTATGCCAACTCTGTTATCGTGGATTTCACGCCCGGGCAGGATGCCACACAAAGGCAATCGCTTATCTCCACCCTTGGCCTGTATTCGGCAAATGTGCTTTCGCTTCCCGACGCAAACAGCCCGGTGCAATATCGCGTTATCCTTGGCGCCGATTATGAACCGTGTTTTCAACCCCAAGATCTCTCCCATTAATGTAGTAACGACTTCAGTAGTTGGCTTAACGACTGAAGTCGTTACTACGATTTTTTAAAAAGCCAGTTGACAACCCTCCCTAGATTCGTTAAACTATACGAAAAGACTATGCGCTACCACGCAAGGATAATCTAATGGCAAAAACTTCTGATTCCGCACATATTACATCCAAGACCATGCTTCCCGCCGCAATCAATGGCTGGGAAATGTTTCTTTACGATCAGGGACGTTCATCCAACACCGTCAAAGCCTTTCTCTCCGATGTGCGCCTGCTCAGTCAATTCACCTTACCCGATCAACACATTGGCGCGATCACAACTGATGACCTCAACCGCTTCTTCACCTGGATGGAAAAGGAACGCGGCATTCCGTGCAGCCCTAAAACCTTGTCACGCCGAATCACATCGGTAAAATCATTCTTCCGCTGGCTGCATCAACACGGCGCATTGACCATTAACCCCGCAGAAAAAGTCTTGCAACGATCTGCCATCAGCCCCATTCCGCAGGTGCTCACAGATGCAGAATATGATGCCGTCTTGCTCGCCGCAGACCGTCACCGCCGAGAGAAGAAGCCAGACGCCCGCCCTTACACACTCGTTTATTTATTGCTCACTACAGCAATCAAGAAAAGTGAATGCCTTGGGATTCACATTAACCACATTGACCTTGATGCAAAAAACGGCCCGCATCTTTTTGTCCGCTATGCCAGCCCTGCCAATCGTTACAAAGAACGAAAAATAGATCTGGAGGAAGATTGGATTATTGCCTACAAGGAATATCTCGTTCAATATCAACCTGTGGATCAGGTCTTCCCATGGTCACCTCGCAGGCTGGAATATTTGCTGGAAGATATAGGCGAAGAGGCTGGCCTCGTCAAACATCTTTCCTTCGATATGTGCCGCTGGACCTGCGCTCTGCGCGATTATCAATCAGGCATCGAGACGGATAAGGTTCGCCAAAAACTCGGCGTTTCCAAAATACAATGGCGGGAACTGTTCATAAAGCTAAAACAACTAAATGGTGAGATGTAATCAAAAATCCCCGTCAAATTTTATTGGTGGGGATTTTCAATTGTGATCTTCTCAGGTGGGCGGGTCATTGAAAAATAAATGATATTGCGCGTGGCATCTGTCAAACGATAGGTGTGGGATGGCCGGTAACCCGGCACCCATACAATTTCATCACCTGCACACAGCAACGGCCAGTGTTCACGCGCGCGATGCGGAACTTTTTCATTGACGAAGAAATCAGAAAGCTTCTGCGAATGACCATCCATACCCAGGGGCGCAAAATAATCACCTGCGCGACGTGCCCGCAATTCAAATTTCTCAGATAACTTCTCCGCATCCAACCAGACCTGGAACTGGTCCTCGTTCCGTTCGGCCTGTTCCCATGCCAAAGCCGGGAGCCGCCAGCGTTCGCAGTTCAACTTCCAGCCGCCAGCCAGGGCCACCTGCCCCGGCGGTGAAATGGTAATGGATGGAGCATCAGGCATTTGGGGCCAGAGGTTGAACGGCAATTCTGCATCGAGGGTGCAGATGTAAATTAACTTCGACTCGCGAAACATGCGCAGCCCTGCTTTTAAGTCTACCCTCGTGGATTGAGCCTCTGAGCTGATCATATTCGTCGCGCGCTCCAGCACTGAGAAGCTGACATCCACGCCGGGGCGCAGAGTCTGCATGGCGTGTTTGACCAGGTTACGTTGGAGTCCGAGCGAACACTTGGAAAGCAGGTCAGAGTCAAAGGTGATGACATCTTCTTCCATTGCAACAACCGTCTCACGCCAGGTAGTATCCAGAGTTTCCATCACAAACGCGTAATCACCTTTCAATGATTGTGACATGCGCAGAATGGCCTCACGGAATTTCGGATTGTAACTTTCCAGGTTGGGTATCAGCAAATGGCGGATGCGGTTGCGCTGAAAATTCAGTGAATCATTGCTTGAATCATAATGCGGGCGCAAACCATTGACAGCACAATATACAACTGTTTCCTCGCGCCAAAGATCCAGCAGCGGGCGGATTACGGGAATTTCAAGATCGAAGGTTTTGATGATGGAACGATAGGACATGCCCTTCAACCCGGCCATCCCACTCCCACGTAAAAAGTGCATCAACACAGTTTCCACTTGATCGTCTGCGGTATGACCCACCGCTACAGCCTGGGCGCCTCGCCGATGCGCGAGCTCAAACAGGAAGCGATAACGTAGGATGCGCGCAGCTTCTTCTATAGACATCTTCTTTTCTTCAGCATAACCGCGAACATCAGCGCCATCGATGATGCAAGCCAGCATAAGTCTTGCAGCGGTCTTCTCGACCATACGCGCATCCAGGCTTGATTCAGGTCGAAGCTGGTGATCGAAATACGCAACCACAAGAGGATAACCCGCCTGACGCAATGTTTCCATGAGGCATAAGCTATCAGGCCCCCCGGAGACACCTACAATAATAGGGCGGTCTTTTACAAGGCCGCATTCGTTCTTTAGGATGTCGTCAATATTTTCTGACATTACAGTAATTTATGTTCAGGCAATTTGATATAACTCAACCAACACTCCGCCCGTAGACTCGGGATGAATGAAAGCATATTTTTTTCCATCTGCCGCGGTGCGCGGTTCTTCGTTTATGAGGCGAATGCTTTTTGCTTTTAAGTGCGTCATCATCCCCATAATGTCATCCACCTCAAGGCAGATGTGATGCATACCCGGCCCGCGTTTGGCTAGATATTTGGCAATACCAGAATCATCTGTCGTGGGCCGCACCAATTCCACTTCAGCGCCCGCGATAGGCAAAAATGCGACCTGTGATTTTTCGGCAGGGACATCACGCAGTTCATGAAGTTCGATCCCTAATGCGTCCCGCCAAAATGTAAGAGACTTTTCCATATCATCCACTACAACGGCAATGTGATTGATGGCTGTGATCTTGGGCATGAGTTCTCCGTCGGTAGCTTGAAATTTGTGCTTTGATTTTACTCCAGTATTTTAATTGCAATAGGCAGGGCTAATTTCGCCCACTCGGCATACATTTTACCTGAAGGGTGCAGCCCGTCACCAGCAATCAAAGCAGGATCGTTTACAGCTTCGCGTGAAACGGGAGTGACATCCACATAATAAACACCTGCTTTTTGGGATTCCTCCAGGTTGGCCAAATTGAACGCATCAATATCGTTTGCGATCTTTTCGCGATCACTGCCTGAGGCAAATGGCGTAACGCCCCAATCTGGTATGGATAACACGAATACATTTTCAGCATTCCCACCTGCATACTCAATCACCTTCTCCAGCAAAAATCGGAATTCATCATGATATTCGTTTATGTCATATCCGCGATATTGATTGTTGACTCCGATCAAAAGAGACACCATATCATACGGCCCCTGTGGGCTGGCTTGCTGAATTCCCTGCCAGAGTTCGCTAGTCGTCCAACCTGTGCGGGCAATGATGGTCACGTCCACGTTGCGCTCATTTTGGATAAGCGCTGCCAATTGATTAGGCCAGCGTTCATTTTCGGGAACGCTTTCTCCTATCGTATACGAATCACCCAATGCAAGATAACGAATCGACTGATTTGATGAAGCAGTTGCAGCCACGGGGCCTCCACAAGAAATTAGAAATAGTAAAATGAGATGGATGAAAAGTATTCTTGAATTCCACATATTTTTAATTTTAATCCATACATAGAAATTTAAGCCCGTGAAAAGGAAAGAATGTCATTTTCAACTCTTTGGTTTAGCTCGGGTCTTCTAATCCTCAGTCTCATGGCACTACTCTGGCTGCTAAGCCTCGCCCTCAAAAACTCCAGCATCGTGGATATTTTCTGGGGCACGGGCTTTGTCATCACTTTCTGGTTTGGCTCATTGCTCCTATCCTCTGAAATGACCACACGGATTATTTTGCTTGGGGTCATGATCACCATTTGGGGATTGCGCCTATCTATTCATATTTATCGGCGCAATCATGGGCGGCCCGAAGACTTCCGCTATGCCGCATGGCGAAGGGAGGCAGACTCATCCTGGTGGTGGCGCAGTTTCTTCAAAGTATTTTTATTGCAAGGCATATTACTCTGGATCATATCCACACCTCTGCTTGCGACTCAAATCAGAGCCGCCTCCCACCCCATCCTGAACTGGCTCGATTTTTCTGGCGCATTCCTCTGGCTGATAGGCTTCGCCTTCGAGGCCGGCGGAGATTATCAACTCGCGCGCTTCAAAGCCAACCCAGCCAACAAAGGCAGATTACTCACCACAGGGTTTTGGAGTCTCACTCGCCACCCCAATTACTTTGGTGACGCGGCTCAATGGTGGGGTTTCTACCTGATCGCACTGGCAAGCGGCGCATGGTGGACAATATTCAGCCCGATCCTCATGACCTTCCTGCTCATGAAAGTCTCTGGCGTGGCAATGCTTGAAAAAACTCTAAAGGAAACCAAGCCAGGCTATGCTGAATACATCGACCACACCAATTCATTCTTCCCCTGGTTTCCCAAGATGAAGAATAAAGAATAAAAAAGTCGCTGGACACTCTCTTTGAATTGTCCAGCGACTTTTACGAATTACGCATTACGCATTATTTTATTGATCTTCTGGTGCTTCTCTAACTATGTATAACGGCCTGCCTTTAGCTTCATCATAAAGGCGGCCAATATATTCACCGAGTATGCCCAGTGAGATTAACTGCACGCCGCCGAGAAACAGCACTGCGATCAAGGTAGTGGCCTGGCCGAAGAATGCGCCCGAACCTGTGACACGCATATAAACGACGACAGGAATGGCGAGAATGGAAATACCTGCCGAAATAAATCCGAAGTAAGTTGCCACCTGTAAGGGGAAATATGAAAAGCCTGTAATGGCATTCAACGCCAGCTTGAGCATCTTGTTGAACGGGTATTTCGTTACACCTGCCACGCGCGCGGCACGTTTGTATGTAACACCAATTTGCTTGAAACCCACCCACGCAGACATGCCGCGCGGGAAACGGTGGCGTTCTTTCATTTTCTTAAGTACATCCACTACTTTACGATCCATCAGGCGGAAGTCACCCGTATCCACAGGGATCTTTACATCGGTAATGCTGTAGATAATTCTGTAAAACATGGCAGCAGTCATTTTCTTGAACCACGACTCACCCTCGCGCTCGCCGCGAACTGCATAGACCACTTCATATCCTTCTTTCCATTTCTCAGCCAATTCAAGGATCACCTCAGGTGGGTCTTGCAAATCCGCATCGATAATGATGACGGCATCGCCGCGCGCATAGTCCCAACCCGCAGTGATGGCAGGCTGATGCCCAAAGTTGCGGGCAAAGATAATGGGGCGCACGGTCTTATCCGCCTGGGCAAGCTCACGTATCTTTTCAGTGGAGCCATCCGTCGAGCCGTCGTCCACGAGGATGAGCTCCCACGGTTCAGCAGATGAATCCATCACTTCCTTTACCCTGCGATAGAGTTCGGGGAGGTTATCGATTTCGTTATAGATCGGGGCGATAATGGAGTACGTAACTTTCATAAATCTTCATTCCGTATTTCTGGGATGTGTATCTGTTCGGGAGTAGAGTCAACTTCTATTGGGCTAGCAGGCTCAGGGTCAGGTTGTGAAGCGGCGGCAGGCTCATCCCCAAAAGGCGGCAGGCCCAACACGCGATGTCGCAAATATTCAAGGATCACGATCACCGAGGCAAGCAGAGGCACAACCAGCAAAGCACCCATAATCCCTTCCAAAATCGTTGCGATCATGATCGAAATAAATATCAGGGCTTCATTCATATGCAGGCTGCGTCCCATGATATACGGACGCAGAAAGAAGTTTTTCAAATTGATCAGAACAAGATAAACAAGAAAAACGATCCCTGCCACCCATATATTGGAAAGGGGAATCCAATTTGAACCTTCCAGCAGGGCAACTGCCACCGCAAGAGAGGCCGCCAGGAATGGGCCAACATCCGGGATCAATGTAAAAAGACCTGCCAGCACACCCAGCACCAACGCGCCGGGAATGCCCATGATGCTCCATGCAATGGTAAACACAATTCCAACTACAAACATCAAAACGATCTGTCCACGCAGGTAAGCCATCCATACTTCACGCAGGCGGACATACAACTCGCGCATGTCATCCTGATACTGTGAGGGGGCAAGCTCGATCATCCAGGCTCGAATGCGAGGCCATTCGGCCATGAACAAATGCACGCTGACAATGATCACCAAAAACCAAAGGATGCTGACGGAGGTAGTTTCAAGCAAAGCCAGCGCTTCTTCGGGCAAGGGAGTCAACACGGCATCCTGCACATGCGCCAGGCTTTCGCCAAGCTGTTCAAAGTGAAAGATCATTCCACCGAACTGAACCGGGTTAGAAAGAGTCCTACTTATTTCTCGCGAGACCGCGAGCAAATCCTGTGCCACTATTTTTATTTCATCAAAAAAGATCGGCGTCAATGTTGCGGGAACACCCACCAGAAAAATAAGGGCCGAAAAATAAACAATGTTCACAGCCGCCGTACGTGACAACTTTGTTCTCGAACTTAAGTACATAACCGCCGGGCTGATCAAATACGCGACAAATGCCGCAATGATCAAAGCCTTTACTGCTTCACGCGCGTAGATCAAAAATGCCACAAGTGCAGCAAACACAATGATGGCAACTACATATCGAAAAGACAAACTCCAGGTATTGTTGTTGTTCATAGTAATTTCTTTAGCGCCTGCAAAGTAGGTTTAATAACGGGAGCCTGATCAACAGCCTGCATCGCCGCGCGGACATCCTTCAACCCGCTGCCGGTATTCAATATCAGGATGGGATCATCGCTTCCGACCACGCCCGAGCCTGTTGCGTTAACCAGACCAGCATACGCCGCCGCCCCAGCCGGTTCGGCAAAGACGCCCATCCTCCCCAGTTCTGCAATGGACTTGATGATCTCCTCGTCTGAAACTGTTATGTACGTGCCGTTCGTCTCCCTGGCTGCGCGTACCGCACGAACACCGTCACGAGGTAGGTCTACGGAAATACTATCTGCAATTGTCTTGGCAGAGACGGGTTTAATGGTTTCAGTATTTGCATGAAATGCATTTGCAATCGCGGCAGAGCCTTCTGCCTGCACACCGATGATACGCGGCATGTTGGGAATCCAACCCAAGGCCATTAAATCCTTAAAACCCTTATGAATGCCAGAGATGATATTGCCATCTCCCGCCGAAACGAAAATGGTCAGCGGCGAGTGATCGTCCAGCGGACTTTCCTTCTTATGCCATTCACGATGCGCCTCGATCCACCATTCCCAGATCTCGAAGGCGGCGGTCTTCTTTCCCTCCAATGTGAACGGGTTGTAGCCCGTGTTGCGACAATACCAGCCAAATTCCTTAGAAGCTTCAATCGAAAGATCAAAGGCATCGTCGTAAGTGCCATCCACCAAAATTACTTTTGCACCAAAGACCAACAACTGCGCCACCTTCGCCTGCGGAGCAGACTTGGGCGCAAAGATCACAGCCTTCTGCCCCACTGCGGCGGCCATAC
Organism: Candidatus Villigracilis sp.; assembly: GCF_057083605.1. Classification (NCBI taxonomy): domain Bacteria; kingdom Bacillati; phylum Chloroflexota; class Anaerolineae; order Anaerolineales; family Candidatus Villigracilaceae; genus Candidatus Villigracilis; species Candidatus Villigracilis sp. Next base: position 46,945 of record NZ_JBXMTI010000164.1, read on the forward strand.
CAGCCAGTGCCGCGCCTGCATTACCGGTTGAGGCAGTTACTACAATTTCCGAATTCAATTCTTGCGCGCGAGTGACAACCACTGCACTGGCCCTATCTTTAAAGGATGCGGTGGGATTGCGTGACTCATCCTTGAGCCAGAGATGTTTGAGGTTAAGTTTCTCGGCCAATCGTGGCAGGGCAAATACCGGCGTCCAGCCTGCGGCGTGCAATGGAGTGGCGTAACCCTGGGGTTCGTCTACCGGCAGAAGCGGCAGATATCTCCACAGTGAGAAATCAGTCCGAGATTTAATATCTTCTGGCTGGAATTTCTTTTTGATGCTCTCGTAATCAAGAACGACGTCGAGATTGCCGCCATCTTTCGGGCAGGTGTATTCAACCTGCCCTGGAAGGTATTCGGTTCCACAAAGCGAGCATTTGTAGCCAGTGAAATTTTTCATAGCCCCGTAATTTTACTCGATATGAAGTCAGACCTCGGAGTTTTTTGCGAAGCACCCTGCGGGTTGAGAACTCCGATGTCTGAGGACATTCAGGCCCGAGACTCTGGAAGCTTGTTTGCCGCTTTCCAAATATGAAAAGATAATTGTATTCCATCAGCAAAATCAATATACTATGTGAAAACATTTTTCAGACAGTGAGGAATTTTCGATGACCATGCCATCTGCTGAATTCTATCGTTTAGACCCGTTGACTGGGAGCCATAACTTCCTGAGTTTTGTTGAAACGCTTGACCGCATATCGTCGCAGGAGAATAAATCGCAGTTCTCTATTTTGTATACAGACATGAATTACCTAAAGGTGTTGAACGACACAAAAGGACACGCGTATGGCGATACAGTCATCCGCTGGCTGGGCATCGTCCTACAGGAGGAAGCCAATTCGCCCACATATCGTACCGGCGGGGATGAATTCGTGGTGATATTAACCGATGGAATACATGAGGATTACGAAGAATTACTGCATCGGATATTCACCCGACTGAACAGGGAGGGTGAACAATTGGGCATACCTGCTCCTCCTGCAAAAATCGCCTTAATTCACTTCGACACTGATAATCATGTTTCGATCAACGATGTGATGTTTCATCTTGGGGAAACCATACGGGATGTCAAAAAGACCACGGATGGGGCGATTAAGATCTTTCGGGCTCACGATCTGATCAAATCAACTGCAAAGGTGGATGAACAAAGCCCCGACAGCATTGGCCGCTCATGGGAAGTTCTACAATCCATAGCCAACCAATCTATTAACCGCGTCCTGCTCATGGGACGGGTGCTCGATGTTGCGCAAAAGAATTCATACCTTGATTCAATTTCAGGTCTGCCAAACATGCGCGCCGCCCTGCTGAAACTGGAAAAAGAAATCACATCCAAACAACCATTTTCAATCCTGCTGATTGACGGGGACGATCTCCGCCGCTATAACAGCATCAATTATGCCGCCGGAGACGAATTGATCCATAACATGGGTAGTGTCCTCTCTGATCACCTGCGCCCCGGAGATTTTATTGCCCGCTGGCGAACCGGGGACGAATTGATCGTGATCCTGCCAGACACCCCTGGCGAAGGAGCAAAAGTCGTGGGAGAACGATTTTGCACCGCGATCCGGGAGGCATCGAAAGCATGGAAATTCCCAACCAGCATTTCGATAGGAATTGCCACCTACCCGAAGCATGGAGATAATGTGAGCGCACTTGTAGATGTGGCAGAGGTGGCCAACAAGCAGGCAAAGGATGAAGGGAAAGACAGGGCCATCCTTGCTGGGTAATAGGCCTCAACCAAAAAGGACTCTCAGGCTTGAAATCTTGAGAGTCCTTTTGGAATAGGCATATAATGTTGAGTGCAGTAAAGGAGTAGCCATGAACAAATCAAATCGCCGTGTCAAAGGATTGGGTGAAGTGTCCATCCAGGTCAAGGACCTGGACGCGATGCACAAGTTTTACGAAGAAGTAGTGGGACTCGAAGTGCTGAGGCGGGACGAGAGTTTTGTATTCTTCAAAGTCGCCGAAGGCTATGGCGGTCACTCTCAGAATCTCGCACTCTTTGAAGCATCTAACCCAATGTTTCTCGATAACAAGGCTGAACAACTGAATTCACAAGAGTCGACCCTTCATCATATTGCGCTCAATGTAGCGCTTGAAGATTTTGAAACGGAGAAAATGCGACTTGAGGGTTTGGGGCTGAAGGTCAATGCGACTGTACACGAGTGGTTGCATGTCCGCTCGCTGTATTTCTACGATCCTGAGGGGAATCATTTGGAGTTTGTCGCGTATGATGAGACGGTACGGTAGGTAAATAGCATATCCCAATATAAACGGACACTCAGGTTTGAAACCTTGAGAGTCCCTTCTCAGTTTTACATTCCATATTCCGATATTCATCCGATCATCGCAATTGTCGAAAGTCAAAACGAATGAAATCTATTCCAGAGAACTGAAAACCTAACACAAATGTACCTTCAGGTAACAGAAACTGAAGATTATCGGAATTTTCGACTGCATTTGGGTCGCCGCTACTGGATGTATTCGAATATTCAGAAATCGGTTGACATTTCGAGTCGACAATGGAAGTGATCTTGAACAGTTCGCTATCAGGGAAAAAGAGGAACGACAGCGCGGCTATCATTTTTCCGTTCTGGGTAAATTTGATCCCCATCGGGCCCACAAAATCATTGGATGCGAGTTCCTCGCCCGAGAGATAGAAATCTTGAGCGTAAGCTCCCACCTCAATGTTAATCCGTTTTGTTGGATCAATATCGGCAAAATACTGCTTCAGGCAGCTTTCGTCGCCGCTTGTTACAACAGAGGCTAACGGAGTAAGCGATGTGTTCACTACTCCATTTGAATCAACAGATGAGGAAGACGGCGGATTTGTTTGAGCAGGAGGGGTGGGCGTCCTTTGAATCCAAGCAATGATTACAGGGCTGGAGAAGAAGGCAGTCACCAAAGTTCCAACCAGGGCGATCAGCGCCACTGTAATTGCTGGATTAAGTTTTTTGGCAGAGGGATTCTTAACTCGCTTTGACGATTGCTTTGGCATATTTCACACTCCAATCGGCAGAAAGCCTTTTCAAGTTTGGTGAATAATCTAAATTGCATTTTCTTAATGATCGGAATTATAAGCCTTTCCCCGCCTAAATTTTCCTCGCAATCGACCCCTGGTCAACAAGCTAATCAGACCTGACATATCTTGCATGTGCCGCTGTTGACCATAACCCACGCGTGGACAAAGACAAGAGTCCGTCAAGTTCTCCCGAAGACATGTCAGGTCTTAAACAAAAAGGGCTCTCGGGCCAGAAACCTTGAGAGCCTTTTGGATGCAAGGCTTGACGGTAGAATAAAACCAAATGCTTTTATGGTTACGAAATCTTATGCGCGGCTCAGCTCTTCTCTCCAGACCGTGATCTGGTCGCGTCCCGAGCGTTTCGATTCATACAAGGCCACGTCAGCTTTGCCAATTATTTCATCAACGTTTGTGCAATGATGCAATGGATACGATGATATGCCCAATGAAGCAGTCACCTTGATTTCCCGGCTTTCGTAGCGAATAATGGTATTTGCAAGCAAAAGCCTGAATTGCTCGGCCCGTTGAATGGCTACTTCGAGATTTGTTTCTGTTAGAACAAGCAGGAATTCCTCACCCCCATAACGGGAAGCGATATCTGATTTTCGGATATGCACATGTAGTAAATCTGCAACCTCCTTTAGACACGCATCACCAGCCAGATGCCCGTAGGTATCATTAAGCGCTTTGAAGTGGTCAATGTCCATGAGTATGATGCTCAATGGCTGTGATGTGCGTGTGGCGCGGAGAAATTCCCGTTCAAGATTCTCCATCAAATAGCGTCGGTTATACAACCCGGTAAGTGAGTCGCGAATCGCCTGTTCAGTCAGTTGGGCATGGAGCGATTCGATTTCAGCCAACTGCGCCTGCAACCGTTTGCTGAATTGTTTGCGTTCGGTGATGTCATAGAACATTACGATGCGCCCATTGTACTGCCCTGTCTGATCCTTGATCGGCATTACCTGGACTTCAAAGTGTTCGGGCTGTTCATCATACACGTTCACATCGACTTCCTTTTTGTACATCTCTGTGTCCACCTGGGATCGAAAGACCTCTCCGAAGTCAGTAAGAGCCGCTAGGGCTTCCTCCCCGATAATAGAAACGGACACCCGCAGAAGCTGTTGAGCTGCCGGGTTAATATCGACAACGCGGTTTTTTGCATCGAGCACCACTACCCCCATTGGGATGGTTTCCACTAGGGTGGTGCGCGCCAGCGGGAGAATATCCAACCAGCGGTAGCGGAAGATTGCAAAGGCAAAAAGTCCGCTGGAGATTACAAGGGCATTAGGTGTGAAGTCGAATCCCTTGATTGGGCTGATATCCAGAATGTTTGGAATATTCACAATAAAGAGTGTAAGCATGGCGCATAGAATAGCGATGGATTGTTTGCGTTTGATAGGGTTCGCGTTGGAGAAAGAGCGAATCAAATAAAAGTAGGCGATGAGCGAGATGCCCTGCAATGCCACAAAGATGGGAGAGAACAAAACGCCTTCTTTCCATCGAAGAACATCCAACGGGCCTACCCGCTCGACGGTAAGTTCGTTTAACAACAAATTGTGATAAGGGACGGTCCATACAAGTGCAATAAGAATCAACGCCGGGACCATCAATAATGCCAAATGCCAACGTTTGAGCAGGCGGGCAAGTTCGAGATGTTGAAGGACGATCGCCAGCTCGATCAAGGGACCAAAACTGGCGGCGGTGAAGTAGACCTGGGCCCAAACCAATTTCAGCGCCAGGTCGCTGGACGCCATATCCAACCCATATGCTAGCGCCCAAACCGCGCCGAGAATAAAGAACGAGATCAATGGCCATGCGGCCGGTTCGCGTCTGCGTCCCCAAGCGTAAACTGCCATGAGCAGTTGCAACATGGCTGAGAACATGAGGGAGTAAACAACAATTTCGCGCATCGAACAATCTCCTGACTTGAATCACCGCTCCCAGACTTGAAGCAAGCTTCCACATCCTAGCAAAAGACGGACTCACCCTAAGTTGGAGAGTCCGTCTTGATCATATATAGGACCGACAGCGAAAAAAATTATATCATTTCCTCTCCCAAATCTCCCGCGCAATCAACTCCTGATCCACAGGCAGCTTATCAACTCTCACGCCGACCGCGTTATAGATCGCGTTCGTAATGGCGGGCGTGGTTGGGATACTGCATATCTCGCCCACGCCCTTCGCGCCGTAAGGCCCATCAGCGGTAGGATGCTCAACGATAATGGATGTGATCTCTGGCGTGAGCATAATGCCAGGGATGCGATAGCGCGCGAGATGGTCAGTGACCACGTAGCCGTTATCCATGATGAATTCTTCGGTGAGGGCATTGCCGAGTCCCATCATCACGCCGCCTTCGACCTGTCCCTGCAAGCCGAGCGGATTGACCGCCATGCCCACGTCGTTGGCAGAGATGACTTTCAGCACATGCACTTCACCTGTCAGTTTGTTCACTTCCACTTCCGCGGCTTGGACTCCAAAGGAAAAGGCGAAGTGCATATCGCCACCAGTGCCGAGCGGTTGGGTCTTCGGCGCTTCGTATTCGTAGAGGGCGCGTGGCTGTTGTCCCATTGACTTCATTTCTTTGGCCACTTCGGCGTAGGTCATCGAATGTCCGTTGGCGTGGACGATGCCATTTTCAAATCGAATCTGTTCGGGCTTCACATCATACTTTTCAGCCATCGTGGCTGTGATGGCATCGCGTAAGGTTTTTGCGGCATAGCGCGAGGCGTTGCCAGTCACATACGTTTGACGAGAAGCAGTGGTGGGTCCGCCGTTAGGAGTTAAGTCAGTGTCCATCACCAACACTTTTACTTGTTCAGGCGCAACCATCATTTCTTCGGCAACGATCATGCGCATGACGGTGACGAGTCCCTGCCCCATTTCGGCGGAGGAGCTTCGTACTTCGAATGTCCCGTTGTCGTAGAGTTCCACTTCCGCCCCAGCTTTATCGGGCGCGCCGCCACCGAGTCCCGTGTTCTTGTAAGCCGCGGCAAAGCCCCATGAGCGTATCAGGTGCGGCGTGTCAGGTGTCACGCGCGGCTTGAACAATTCCTTCTCAGACAAACCTGACACCTGACACATGGCACTTGAAACCTTATCAATACATTCAACCAAGCCAACCGACTCACGCAGTTCCTGTCCAGTGTTCGTGATGCTCCCAACATGCAGCGCGTTCATGCGACGCAACTCAACGGGTTCGATATTCAATTTCTCGGCAAGCATGTCCATCATCGACTCAACCGCAAACGCCGATTGCGTGACGCCGAATCCACGGAACGCGCCCGCGGGCGGATTGTTGGTGTACATGGCGTAACAATCGGCGCGCACATGTTCGATATCATATGGACCCGCCGAGTGCGTGGTGGCGCGGGTCATCACCTTTTCGCCGAGCGACGCATACGCGCCCGTATCGCCATAGAGTTCCGACTCACACGCCACGATGCGTCCATTTTTTTTCGCGCCGATCTTCACACGAATTTGCGTGGCATGTCGCTTCGGATGCACAAGCAAACTTTCGTGTCGGTCAAACAATAATTTCACGGGGCGCTGCGTCACATGCGCCAGCATCGCCACATGGATCTGCCCCATCACATCTTCCTTGCCGCCAAAGCCGCCGCCCATCAACTGCCCAATAATGCGCACCCGCGACTCATCCCAACCCATCACGCGCGCCACCTGCGTGCGGTCCTGATACGGAATTTGCGAGCCGCAATAAATTTCCATGCGACCATCCGCCAACGGCACACCGATACTACATTCAGGTTCGATGAATGCGTGGTCAGTCGTCGGCGTGTGAAAAGTATGCTCAAGGATCACATCCGCTTCAGCAAAACCTTTCTCCATATCGCCCTTGCGGACCTTGATGTGCTTGAGCAAATTTCCCTTTTCGTGGATCTGCGGGACGCCCTCCTGACGTGCCTGCACTGGATTTGTGATCACAGGTTGGAGGTCGAACTCCGCTTCGATCAAAGCCGACGCCTGCTCGGCAATCTGTTGCGTTTCTGCCGCGATGATCGCGATCGCATCCCCCACGTATCTGACGCGTTCCCCTACGCCGACCATCACGGGCCAATCGTAGATAACCAGTCCATGATTGTGTTCGGCAGGAATATCTTCGGCAGTTAAAACAGCAACTACGCCTTTCAACGCTTTCGCTTTCGATACATCCAACTTCTTCAAAAATCCATGTGGAATCATCGCGCGTTTGGATTTGGCATATAACATGCCATCGAACACAAGGTCATCCGTATAAATCGCGGTGCCGATGACTTTATCAACCCCATCATGACGTGTGTGAGTATGCCCCACCGATTTATGAACGTGAATTGAATTAGGGATCTGCGGCTTCTTGATAGGTTCGCCAGTTCTTAATGACTCTGCCGCCGCGAGAATGGAATTCTCAATAGCAGGATACCCCGCGCAACGACAAAGCGTATCCTTGAGCGCAAAACGAATATCATCGTTGATCGGATTTGGATTCCGTTCTAGTAACGCATAGGCGGTCATAATCTGCCCGGGGATGCAGAATCCGCACTGGACGGCGCCGTGCTCGACGAAGGCTTCCTGTAACGGATGAAGCTTCATCTCTTGATGCACGCGCTGCGCGAGTCCTTCAATGGTGACAATGGTCTTGCCATCTGCGCGCTCGGCGGGATAGACACAAGACATGATCGGCTCACCATCCACAAGGACAGTGCACGCGCCGCATTCGGCTTCATCACATCCGATCTTTGTGCCAGTGAGGCGGAAACGATAACGGAGCAAATCCGATAACGTTTCATTTGGCTTGGCTTCGAGCGTGTGTTGGATGCCATTGACTGTCATAGAGATTTCATTGTTCATATTCATTCACCTATAACTTCTCTTTCTTCAAAAGACTTTCTAAATCCACATTGAAAGCCAATGAAATGAAATCTATCGTTTGCTTTTGATTTCTCAAAGATGCCCTTGCCATTCGAGCAAAAAACAATTTGCTACCCCGAACCCATTTAGCTTCACTTGCGTCGCAACTTGCTTTCCATTCAACTCGAACGGGATATTCGGCTTTTTCAGGGTCACTTGCATTTTCCATCATTCGTTTGCAAACTAAATTTAGCTGGTTTAATCTTTTACCGTTTATTCTAAAATCTTTCGCCATCACTGCTTCTTCAGTTACAACTCCCACCCCTACATACCCTTTCTTACTTAAGTATGCTACAACGACATCACCTTTACGCAATACTTGTGTTTGTTCACCCCATATTTTGCCTTGACCAGCAGAAAGAAAACCATATTTTCTGCAATCAACCCAAGTCCTATGCGGACCTTCACCAACGTTGAAGAAGTAAATACCATTTTGATAATCAAAGCCAGGCAAATTGATATGCATTGTATTGTGAGGGCGAAATTTTTCAGCAAAATGTCCTGAAGACACATTTGTCAAAGTGCGCCCAAGCTTCCAAATCAACGTCTTCTCAATCAAAAAAGCATCATCCTGCGTCAAGTCTTTGGCAATAACTTTGATTATCGGTTTAAGACCTGATTTTTGAATTTGATTTATTCTCTTGGCCTTTTCTGAATCACCTTCATCTCCAAGATGCACATATTTTCTACCCCTAATGCCTTTCCCATAATAGAACTCTTCAAAGTTTCTTGGGTCGATATACACATAAACGTAATAATCAGAATTATTCTTCATGTTTCATCCCAAAACTAGTTTCGCTCTAGTTAGCCAACTCGCTTCCATGCGGACTCAAGTGTATCTTTGAACAACCCACTGACAATATGCCTGCGGTAATCAGCGCTGGCTCTGCGGGCGCTCGTGCGGAATTGGGCTTGGGCGAGCAGGGCTTCGAGCGCGGATTTGAATGTTGTTTCGTTGAGCGATTTGCCCCGTAAAAAGTCTTCGGCTTGTGTGGCGCGGAACGGAGTCCCACCGCCGGGGCCAACAGCGATGCGAATATCTTTAATTGCGTCATTCCCGCGTTCGAGCCAGACGGCGCAATTCAAAATGGGAAGTGCCACGCCTTGCGGACGCATAATCCGTTTGAAACACGAGGCGACTTTGGTTGTAGGGGCTTCACCCCATTGCAATGGAATATAAAAGCCGACAATCAATTCTTCTCCATGTTTGAGGGATGACTTGCCTGGTCCAAGGAATAAATCTCTGAAAGGAACATGACGCGAGCCTGATAATCCTGAAATCCAAACTTCAGCATCGAGGGCAAGCAAGGCAATTGTCCCGTCTGCGGCGGGGAGGGCGTGAGCGACATTGCCTCCGAGAGTGGCCACATTGCGAACTTGTGGGCCCGCGATCAAATCACAGGCTTCGACTAAGGCTTGGGCGTGCGCACCAGTTAGCGGGTCCAGTGCGATGCGGTTGACTGGGACGGAGGCACCGATGAAGAGTTCATCTCCACGCTGCTCGAGCAGAGTCAGCTCTGCAATCGAAGTCACATCAATTAATGTTTGGATAGGAGAATGTCGGCCTTGTTGCAAATCCAATAATAGATCGGTTCCCCCAGCAATTGGCACGAGTGGACGCGGTGCGTGTGCAAAGGCGTCCATCGCTTCGGATAAGGTTTTTGGTCGAATGTAATTCTGCCAAAGGTTCATAGGTGGTGTCCTCTTTCTTAGGACGGCGGCACTTTTCGTTGGTTTTGCCCAACGCCGCTGATGCGTTTGGTTTCAATATGCCCTAAAAGCACAGGGCTACTCAACCACCGACAACAGCGACCACCGAACCGATGGAATAAGATTGTACTACTTTAAGATCGGGCAGGGACTCTTTCTTCGGGATGCACACCTGCCATTAACAAACCGAGTTTTTCACGCGTTGCATCCTGACGGGAAAGAATATCCATGATCCTGCCTTCATAAATCACTGCCACACGATCAGAAAGGGCAAGGATTTCGTCGAGGTCTTCAGAGATGAGCATAATCGCTGCGCCTCTTTTTCGCTGGTCGAGTAATTGTTCGCGGACGTATTCAGTCGCGCCAATATCGAGGCCGCGGGTGGGCTGGGCTGCAATGATGGCACGCGGGTTTCTTGAGATCTCGCGAGCAAGGACAACTTTTTGTATGTTACCGCCAGAAAGATTTTTGGCGAGCGTCTGCTGTGATGGAGTTTTTACCTGGAATTGCGTAATTAATTTATCGGTATGAGTGGAGATATCTTTTAATTTCAAGAAGCCAGAACGCGAGAATTGCTGTTTCTGATGTTCCCGCAGAATCATATTTTCTGCAACCGTAAAATCCCTGATCATGCCGTCGCGCATTCTTTCTTCGGGGATGTAGGACAACATTCGGTCGGTCAGGTCGCCGGGGGCAAAGCCTGTGACATCATTGCCTTCCAAATGAATTCTGCCGCTTGTTATTTTTCGCAGACCAGTAACTGTCTCCGCCAATTCACGTTGACCATTCCCGGAGACACCGGCAATCCCAAGGATTTCTCCTGAGTGGATTTCCAAGCTGATTTCGCGCAGGCCGGGCGTTCCTCGATCACTGCCACACGACAGTTGATCCAGTTTCAGACGGACCTCGCTGCGTTCGACGTTTCCGCGATCTGGCGCAAAGCTGATTTCACGGCCAACCATCCAATTGGCTAAGTCCTGTTTTGTAGTTTCAGAGGTCGGGCGCGTGCCGATCTTTTTTCCGTTGCGTAAAACCGTCACACGATTGCTGATGTCAAGAACTTCATGCAATTTATGAGAAATGAAGATGAGGGCATAACCATCCTTCACCATTTGGTGCATGATGATAAAAAATTCGTCCACTTCCTGCGGGGTGAGGACTGCCGTCGGCTCGTCCAAAATAAGCAATGCTGCGCCACGATAAAGCGCCTTGATAATTTCAACCCGTTGCTGCTGACCAACGGAAAGCTGCCAGATGTATGCATCAGGGTCGATTTTCAAACCGTAGATACCGGCCAATTCCAGGATTCGTTTCGACACACGGTCGAGATCCATCAACGGGCCGCGGGAGGATAGCAACCCCAACGCTACGTTTTCTGCGACAGTTAATGTTTGCACCAGCATGAAATGCTGATGAATCATGCCAATGCCACAGTTGATCGCATCAGTTGGTGAGGCAATGCTGACAGGTTTCCCATTCAATAAAATTTGACCTTCATCCGCATGGTACATACCATACAGAATCTTCATCAACGTGCTTTTACCGGCGCCATTCTCACCCAGCAAGGCATGGACTTCTCCAGACTTCACATCAAAATCCACGTGGTCGCTGGCAAGCACACCGGGAAACCGCTTGAGGATGCCGCGCATTTCAACACTGTCAATACGGGTCTGGCCTGAAGGTAGTTTATTTGAGTCAGTCATGGCGACACCTAAAGTTGGGAGACTTCGGAAGTCTTGAAGACTTCCGAAGTCTTGGTTTATTCTTTACGGGAGTGTGATCGTGATCGTTCCGTCAATGATCCCCTGAATGGTTGACTCAGCCAATGCCTTGGCATCATCGGGAAGAGCATAGTCCGAGTTGAATTCGATCACCTCGCCACCGTTGGCAAGATCAGCCTTGAAAGACTGTCCACCGAGTGTACCAGCTTGAATGAGGCCGATAATCTCATTAAGAGCAACTTCCCAATGATACACCTGTGAAGCAACCACAATGGAAGGAGCGAGAGACGATTGATTGGACTGCGTACCAAACCAGAGAGCATTTGCTTCCTCGGCTTTGCCAATAGCACCTACAACCATCTGGGCGGTGCCGGTCAACGCATCGGCTCCAGCGGAGATGTGAGTCGTCGCGGCTTCGGAGGCAAGCGCAACGTCAGAGAATGAACCGATGTAGTTCACGTTCACCTGAACCTCAGGGTTGGTCCCCGCAACGCCGGCTTTGAATCCATCCACATAAAGTTTCGCATCACCGACTTCGATTGGGCCAACTACGCCAATGACTTTGCTGGTGGAAAGAGTGGCTGCCAACACGCCATTAACATAGCCGCCTTCCTGTGATGCCGCTTCATAGGCAAAAATATTGGGTTGGCCGAAAGTTTCAGCAGTGGTACCCCAGGCAAAGCTGGTTTCGGGGAAGTCCGGTGCAATCTCTTGCAGAGAGGAGCCGTACTGCGAGCCATGAGCGATCACCAGGTCATAGCCTTCTGAAGCATAATCACGTATTGCGGCGGCAGCATCATCCACATTGAACATGCCTTCAGAGTAAACCAATTCAAAGGCGTCAGGCCCGCCCATTTCTTCCTGAATGCGGATAAGAGCATCGTACATGCTCTGACTAAAAGCCAGGTCATTGATGGCACTCGGCATGATAACAGCAACACGGAACGGTTCCGCCGGAGCGGTAGGCGGCTCGGTGGCTGCGGGAGCCTCAGTTGCATCGACGGGTGCTTCGGTTGCAGCTACCGGAGCTTCTGTAGCCGAAGCACCGCAGGCGCTCACGATCATAACGAACGCAAGCATTAAGGTAACTAACCATACAAACTTTTTCATCTTCTACTCCTTGTTTCAATTCTGATTATCAAATGTTTCAAATGATTTTGCGCAGACATAATTTTCAGGTTTACCAAATTTGGATACACCTCCTTCAAGATAGGATTAATCTTCCCGCTCGAAGGGTTTCGTCAGAGCAGATGGCGCTCGAACCCTTGAGACAGTAACTACCAATACCAAAATCGTGAGCACGTACGGCATCATCACTGCAATATCAGATGGGATGGGAATGCCCAACACTTGAATCCATAGCTGCAATGAGTTGATCATGCTGAATAACAGCGCGCCACCCAAAACTCCCCACGGACGCCACGCGCCGAAGTACACCAACGCCACCGCAATAAATCCAAGTCCGCTGGTCATGTTCTGTTGAAAGACATTCAATAAAGCGATGGAAAGGGATGCACCTGCGATCCCGGATAAGGTCCCGCCAAGGATAATGGTGAAGTATCGGATTCGCGCGACGCTCACGCCTAGGGAATCCGCCGCATCCGGGTTCTCCCCTACTGAACGGATCTTCAGCCCAAGCGTTGTCTTGTTCAACACGAACCACGCTACAGGCACAAGCAGATATGCGCCATAGACCAATATATTTTGACTAAAGAAAATTTCGCCGATGCCAGGAATGTCACTAAGCCCCGGGATGTTAAGCGGGGGAAAACCTTTCACTGTTTCCACCGTACCCATCAATTTTTGGAAAAGCAGGTCGCTCATCCCAAGGCCAAAGAGATAAAAGCCAATTCCACTGATCCCCTGTTCAGCATGTAGATTAACAGTGACATAAGCCATTGCCAACCCCATCAGCGCACCCACGATCATGGCGGTAAGCACGCCGAGCCATAAGCTTCCTGTTGTCAATGCAACATAGAAAGCGGCAAATGCCCCTAACAGCATCTGCCCTTCCACCCCCAGATTAAGCACACCGCTGCGCTGACCGAACGTCTCACCGATGGAGGCATACAAGTATGGAGTAGCTAGGCGAATCCCCGATGCGAGAATTCCAATGAGAACAGTGACAGTAAACAACTCTGAGATCATACGCTGGTCTCCGCTGACTGAGATCGTTCAGTGTCAACTTGAGGCGGGGATTCATCGCTTAACTTTGCGCTGGCTAATCTTCGTCGCTGTCTTCGCCTTCGCCAAAATTCACTGCTCACAACAAAGACCACAACCAATCCATTCAAAGCAATGACCAACGCCGAAGGGACCTGCACAACTCGTTGCATTTTGTTTGCGCCCACCAATAGCGCGCCGAATAAGATCGAAGCGGGAATGGTCAGAATCGGATGCAACTGCCCGAACAAAGCAGCCACAATTCCATTGAAGCCGGCACTGCCTGTAAAGCCCGAAGAGGAACCATCTGTGATCATGCGGTAGTTAACGCCGAATACCTGGGTTGCCCCGGCCAAGCCCGCAAAAGCCCCGCTGAACAATAGCGCCAATACAACATAACGCGGAACTTTAATTCCAGCATAACGCGAGGCATGCGGGTTTTGTCCCACAGCACGGATGCGATAACCAAGCGTTGTGCGCCATAACAAAATGTAAACGAGGATTGCCAGAATCACAGCGATCAATGCGCCAAGGTGCAAACGGGTCGGCGCCAATCGCGGCAGGCGGAAAATTTCCAAGAGGCGAGCCGTTTGAGGGATTTTAGAGGCAAGTTCGGCCTGCGAAGGATCGATCATCGGGCCGCGCAAAAGGAAATTCATCAACTGGACTGCGATGGCATTCATCATCACCGTGCTCAAAATTTCATTCACACTGAAATAAGCTTTTAACACACCCGGTATGCCGCCCCAAATTCCTCCGCCAATAAAACCAGCGATCATTGAAAATGTGATCACCAGCCAGCCCGGCAAACCCGTGAAGGTCAGGCCAACCCAGGTTGCCAAAATGGCCCCAATGATCATCTGCCCCTCTCCGCCAATATTGATCACGTCGCCGCGGAAGGAAATGCAAATACCAATCCCCACCAATAATAAAGGCGTTGCTTTGACGAGGGTTTCTGCAAAGGCATTGGAGCTGCCGAAGGCCCCATCCCAAAGAGCCTTATACGCCTCAATAGGGTTGACCTTCAAGAAGAACAGCATGACCGCGCCAATAAGTAAAGCAGTCATTGCCGCAAAAACGGGCAGAAGTGCATCCACCGAGCGGGAAATCCATTCGCTTTGAAAAAATTTTTTCATGGGTTGGTCACCGTTTGGTTTGAGTTTCGTGTTGCGAAATTCTCTTCATCAAGATTGCGCTTATTCATAGCTATAAACATCGCGGCCATAACCATCACCGGAGTTAGCTCCAGGCCTGTACCAGGCATAAACGTAAAATAGCATCGTTAAAATAATTGGTGCCAAGCGCCAATGGTAAATTATCCCTGCTATAAAATTCCAACTGTAGTTCCAAAATCGTCTTGTCCAATCCATCCCCCATTACGGTTTTTATTTCATTCCCCGCCAACACGGAGCGGATATCAGTAACCGCAAACGCAATTTCCTGGCGACAATATCTCTGCAAAATCTCTCGGATAGGAAGCTGCCCATCGATTTGATCAACTGGTTCGCGCAGATAAGAGGCGGGTATCACGTTGTTCGCCAAGATCACAGGCTGATCATCGGCATAAAACAGCCTTGCCATCGATAACAATTTTTCCCCTGCTCCAATGGCTAAGGCCGCTGCCTCTTTTTCTGTTGCGGCTCTTGACCCAACAGAAAGAGCCTTAATGGAGGGTTTATATCCATTGCTCTCGATCAGATTCACAAAATCCCAAAGGTTGCCGAAGTTTGCGCTGGTTTCGCGTATCTTGGAATTTACATAGGTGCCATCTCCATGCTTACGCAGGATAAGGCCATTCGCTGCCAGCTTGGCAAGAACGGTCCGCACTGTTGCCCGGCTGACTCCGAACTCCTCAGACAGTTCACTTTCTGAAGGGATGCGGCTGCCCGGTGTATAGGTGTCATCACGTATTCGGCCGTGAAGAATTTCCTCTACCTGGCTTACAACCGACTTTGTTTGGGTTACACGCATAAATCCAGCCTCTTAGTGGATAGTCGTCTGACGTCTTAAATCTTGTAGCATTTTCCACAACCAGATTCCAGTGCCATTCATCCATGCAAACAAGACATTCATAATATTTTCCTCCCACATACAAAAAGAGTCATGTGATAACTCATCGTTGTCGCATGACTCTCCATTGCTTATTCTGATCCAGAAATTACAGGCCACGCCCATCACGGGGCGATGGAACAATCACTAATCCCTCTCGAACGGCACACCTAACGCAGCAGGCGGCGATGCTTGCACCGAGCGAATTGCTTTAGCGAGGAATTTACGCATGGTTTCGGGCATGGCTGCCAGGGTCCGCTCCACCCATTCTGCGTTGCCGATGTTGACAAGCAAAAGCGTGAGGATCATGAGCGGAAATGGTGCGACCTGCAAAACCTGTGATGGCACTTCCGTAAACACAGGTTGCAGCACCAAACCAAGCCATTGTAAGAACGCAAAAAGATAAGCGCCAAACGCGGCACGGGATGGATTCCAACCGCCGAAGATGGTGATGGATAAGGCGATCCAACCAATGCCATCCAGACCTGAGATCGTGCCCATCCAGCCGGCACGAATGGCGAGAGAATATGCGGGGCCAGCCAGGCCGATCAATGCCCCACCGATGACTGTGTACACATAGCGCATGAGATTAACGTTTGCGCCGCGAATGAATGCCGCAGCTGGTTTTTCGCCAATACCCTGTAACATCAAACCGGGGCGGGTGCGGAAGATCCATATCCACGCGAGGATGATGGAAACGAAACTGATGTATGTGATTAGATCCTGTCGAAAAAACAGGGTCCCAAGAATTGGAATATCGCCAAGCACGGGAACAGGAAGTGCCTGCAAACGTGGCCCAGGTACGCCCATGTATGGGTTCCCAAGAAAATAGGATAGGTCACGGCAAGTAAGCGCGAGGACGAATCCAACCGCTACCTGGGATTGCTTCAAGGTGATGCTTGCAAATGCCACGACTAATGCCACAAGTGCGCCGATCAACATGCCTGCCAGAAAACCCAAAACGATATTGTCTGTGTTGTAGGCCACCGCGAACCCACCCATGGCCGAAAGCAGGATCGTACCATTCATGGAAAGATTGATCACCCCTGCACGCTCGGAGAATGTCTCACCGAGCACAGCAAAGATCACTGGAGCCGCCGAAGCGAGGACACCAGCTAGGCCGATAATAATAGTTTCCTGAGTCATATTATGCCTTCTTCACAAATTTCTGGCGCGCGCCTCCTGCCAGTAATACAAACAATACTAATGCACCTTGTAAAACGCCTGAAAGAGATGAGTCCAGCTTCATAATGATTGGCAGTTGAATGCTCCCGATATTCAATGCAGCAAAGAACAATGCAACCGGTATAGCCCAAATCGCGCCGTAGTTGATCAGCATGGCAACCATCAGACCGAGATAGCCGTATCCGCTTGAAATAGAGGGGATGAGGCGATGATACACAGCCGCCACCTGCATCGCCCCTGCCGCACCTGCCAGCGCACCACAAACAAGGAAGGAATACATCGAATATTGCCAGGTGGGAATGCCGAGTAAGTATGCAGCACGAAAGTTCTTGCCCACTGCCTTGAGGCGCAAGCCAAAATATGTGCCTTGCAAAATGAAATATACGATCACAATCCCCGCCAGAGCGATGCCCAACGCCCAGGGACTAATCCTCAAATCAGTCAACTGCGGCAGGGAAAATTGATCTGGAAAAGGCACCGTTCCACTCATGGAGGCAACACCGGGGCGCTTCCACGGTCCGAAGATGAGATAGATCGTCAACGCGGTAGAAACAAAGTTCAAACCAAGTCCGCCAAAGATTTCATTCACTCCGCCAAACACCTTTAACAAGCCGGTGAAGGAAGCCCATATCGCTCCGCCCAACATTCCGCCAAGAATGGCGAGGATAATGATCAAGGCAGGCGGCAGGTCGCTTTCAAGGAAATACCGAAACACCCATGTGGTTGTGATCGCGCCCAAAACAACCTGTCCTTCCACGCCGATATTCCATAGGCCAGAGGAGAATGTAACCAGCAAACCTGCGGTCACTAGCAAGAGAGGCACAAAGGCTACCAGTACTTCCGCAAATTTACGCATTGAGCCAAATGAACCTGCAAACATGTTTTTGTAGGCATCCACAGGCGATGCATCAACCGAAATCAAAATAATTGAAACAAACCCAAATGCAAGCAGAAGCGCAATTGTTTGAAAGAGAAACCCTCCGAAACGGCCCTTAAGCATGTTCATCTCCCATATCAGCCCAACCTTTTCCGCCGATCAATTGCCCGAGTACGTCCACGCTGGTTGCACTTGCATCAATTGGTTGGGAAACTTTGCCGTTAAAAAATACGAGCACGCGATCGCTGTATTGCAAAATTTCCTCCAGATCAGATGAAATAAAAATGATCGAAGCACCTTGTTTGCAGCGTTCTTTCAATTTAGCCCAGATGTAGATCACGGATTCAATATCCAAACCGCGGGTAGGATGTTCAAGCAGTACCAATGAAAGCGGGGATTGTAGTAATGCCAATTCAGCACGCTGTTGATTGCCGCCCGAAAGCGACTCAACTGGAGTGAGCGGTGTGCCTCGAATGTTAAAGGATTGGATGCGGTCTTCGGCAAGTTTTTGCCCGGCGACGCGATCAATGAAAATGCCCTTCGGTTCCTCCGCCAGAATAAAATGATCTGTCAGATTCAAACCCGGGACTAAGCCTTCTTCGAGGCGCGCGGCAGGCAGGAAATTCACGCCTGCATGTTTGAATTTATGATAAGACTTCCCGGTCAAATCCTGACCGTTGAGCTGGACTCTGCCTCCGACTGGCCTCACCAACCCTGCACACGCGCGGATGAACATCCCCTGCCCGGAGCCTTCCATGCCAGCCAGACCGATCACTTCCCCAGCTTTAACATCCAAATTTACATTTTTTATTTTCAAGCGCACATCTTCGAGAGAAATTTTGTCCAATGAGAAGCTGGTTGCGCCAGGCTTAGCAGGTTGCTTTTCGCCCAGTGTGATCATTTTACCGAACATCATTTCAACGAATTTTCGTGTGCTATACGGAGGTTTTAGTTCTCCGACCAATTCACCCGCGCGCATCACAGCCACTTGATCACACAGGTTTTCCACATCTTCGAGTTTGTGTGACACGAAGATGATTGTCATCCCTTGCTCTGGAAGTTTTCTCAGCGTTGCGAAAAGCTTATCTTTTTGAATGGCGCTGATACCAGTGGTGGGTTCGTCCAGAATAAAAACGCGGGCCCCCAGGAACAACAAGCGGATAATCTCAAGTTGTTGGCGCTCGCCAACAGTCAGTGAGTCTACATATCTTTCGGGGTCGATGGAGAAATCGAATTCTTTGGCAAGCAGGCTGAAGTCCTGCATGACTTCTTTTCGGTTAGGGAAAAGTTTACCCGGGATGCCAAGCAGGAAGTTATCAATGACGCGCATGGGAGGAAAATCCAATGGGTCTTGATGTAACATGCCCACGCCATACTTAATCGCATCTGCAGGTGAATGAATGACCACGGGTTTGCCATCCAAAATAATTTCGCCGCCCGGGTCGGCTTGAATAAATCCTGAAAGAATTTTCATCAGGGTGCTTTTGCCAGCACCGTTTTCCCCCAATATCCCTTGAATGGAGCCGGAGGGGATATTTAGATTAATGCCTTTATTGGCATGTACCTTGCCAAAATGCTTATGAATGTTTCTTAGTTCGATGTTCATGGGCGTTGCCGGTCTCCATGATTTAAATTGCTCTTTCGGGGGATCATCCCCCGAAAGAGCAAAAGTGTAAAAACAGGTTTACTTACTCGGCGGCGCTCAAGCCTTGCATGCCTTCGAGCAATTGCGGCAGGTACCAAATCTGCTGGTCTGTGGCAACTTCGCCGTCAGCCAGATAGGCGGTACCATCTTGCAGGTTAAGGGGACCCGTCCACAGATTGAGTCCACCAGCGAGTTCGGCAACAAACGCATCCACCGCCGCGGCATCGTCAGCGGCCAATGCAGGGCCATTCACAAAACCAACAGAGGAAGTATCAGGATTGTTGATGTCAGACCAATCGGGGCCAGCCCAAATGAACTGTGAAGTCCAGGAGCCATCCTGTGCGGATGAAACAGCCTTGAGGTACTCGGGCCCCCAGTTGAAGTATGGCACACCGATACAAACATCGGGTGCGGCATCACAAGCAGCCACATAATCATAGGCAACACCAAATGATTTTGTGCCTTCGGCAGTTAACTTCTGGGCCTCGCCGAGGTTGACAGGGTTATCAATACCGGAGATGACAACATCGAACCCGGTGGTATAGAAATCTTTTGAAACATCAACGGGGTCGGTGGTGAAGCCAGGGATATGGAACCAGAAGCCGATCCAGGTCACTTTGAATTCCAAGGCGGCAGGATCGTTGCCAGCAGTTTCCCAACAATGTTTGGCGCCGAGGAAAGCAGAAGCAGCGAGGCGGCGGGTTTCATCGTTGATCAATGGTCCAAGATAGCCGATCTTACCGGTTTCAGAAGTGAGGGCGGCGGCACAGCCACCGATCATCTTGCCATATTCCATGCGACCCATGATATTGGTGAGGTTGGGGATCTCTTCAAAAGCTTTGCCATCCGGCCAGACCTGATCACCAGAAGCCATGATGACGAATACATCCGGGTTGGCTTTCGCGAAAGTGGTGGAGGCGTCTTTCATGTCATCAGAGTTGAAGATGACCAACTTTGCGCCCTGGGCGACCAATTCTTCGGCGAGTTGATCGGGCGTGGTGCCAGGGCGGTCGGCGGGGTTGACCTTATCGAGATAGATCATCTTGGCGCCAAGTTTTTCTTCGAGATAGAGACCAGCTTCGTAGTGAGCCTGGCTCCAACCGTTATCATTGTATGGACCCACGAGCAGCAAACCAAAGACAAAGGGTTCGGCGACAGGCGCTTCGGTAACAACAGGGGCTTCAGTTACAACGGGAGCTTCTGTTACAACGGGGGCTTCAGTGGCGGCAGGTTGACCACCACCACAAGCGGACAGTACGAGCATGAGTGCCAACGCAAACATTGCGAGGCGGGCGAAATTCTTACGCATTCTTCTTCTCCTTATGAAAATATGTTTTGCGACGAAACTTGCAAGGTCAATTATTTCTTTCGACCTCCTTTCAAGCTGTCTCAACAATTGTAATCAAAACAATTGTTCTTGATAAGAAAACAAGCTCTGAATTTCTAAGGCAAACACCCAAAATCACTTCGCACTTGATCCAGCGCAGAAACCTGCTGTGGGGTACTTTCCGTCTCACGCTCAATACGGTCCCACAATTTACAGAGAAGTGGGCCCACATAATTCTTTGATATTTTATATGAAGTTGTCGACAATTCTACCGCTTTTTCCCAATCTCCAACATGAGCATAACCTTCGATAAAAACGAAGCGTTCCACCGGATCGTTGGGATGATCATCCAGCGCGAATGCAGTTTCACCAATTTCTACGACTTGATCCCAATCCCCTTTTTGACGCGCCAACTCGGCCTGTCCAAAATAATAACACCAGTCGTGTTCAGGCTCGCTTCCATAAAGCTGACCTGGTAACTGGTTCTGTTTCTCAAACAGGATCACACTCTGATTCGAATACCGCGCAACGTCTCTTAATGCAGGCGGCAGGAGACGATTCATCTCCTCCACTTCAGGGTCGATCACACGAAAGCACCCAGGCGGCTCATAATGGATGACAAGTATATTGGATGTGTTCCCATAAAAAGTCGGGCCGATGTAATATAACTCATGCGGCTGGCCTGGTTCCACACTTGGCAATGTTTTCCCAACCCGAATAGATGCAAAATACAGTATGAGGTTCATCTCGCCAGGCGGGCTATAAATCCAATTTAGCGGCCCGGTCAACGAATTGTCTGAATAATAAGTGACTGGCAAATCATTGGAAAGCAGGATCGTTCCTTTTTCGAGTGCAGGGATGCGCCATGTCATCTGCCAGAACAAGTCTTGTTGCGTGGCCCAATCACGCCGGAAAATGTCTTCGAGGCGGAAGTGCCTGCTTACAGCAAAGCCAACCAGCAAGGCAACCAAAATCATTTGTGCTCGTTGATTCTTGATCAGCGCGATCATACATGCCAGCAAGAGGCTTGACCCCAGCATAAAAGGCAGCATAAAGCGGTCAATTGAAAAATTCAACTGCGGAACGATCCCGATTACCCACACCGATCCACCTGATAAGCCCCAGAAGACCAGGCCAATAAAACCAGCCTGCTTTGAAAAATCACGGTCATTAGAATCGCCTGACACAAACTTGAAGAGAAATATCCCAGCCAAGATAATGACCGAGAATAACAGAACCAGCATCAAGGTAAGCGTGAGCGGCCCAAATCCTGTTGTACCGATGGTTAACATGGGATACAACCAAACTTCAAACACTGTCCGCCAGAAGCTGAGAGCAATGTTATTTATTAATAGCAATAACCCGGAGATAAAGTCAGCACGGAAGGCATCCAGCAAAACGTATTGATAGCTGGCATTCTGGAAAGTGAAGAAGAACATGCGCCAAAATGTGACGCCTGCAAAAATAAACAGGTATGGCAAAAAGTAGAAAAGGGATTTCTGTACTCGTGATTTCGTTGTCCCTGTGAAGACTTGCCAGAAAAGAAAAATCCGCGCGAACTCGAGGAAATAGAAATATTCCATCGTCAGTAAGTTGACCGCGGCTAGCAAATAGGAGGCCATAAATAAAACCGCGCGATATTTTTCATCCTTCAACGCCAGCAGGGAAAGATAAATTGAAAGCAAATAACAAGACAGCACGATGTAAAAATGGCTGTACATCATCGCGATGAAGTGCTGCCCCATACCGGGATACACAAGAAAAAGCAGGCTTGCCCATAACGCGGGTTTGGAATGCGCAGGCCACAAAACGCGCAGGATCGCCCACAATAAAACTGTGGTCAGCCAGCGTAAAACGACTGCCAGTAATTGCCAAACCCAGGGGTTGGGTCCAATTACTGGCAGGGTTAATTGATAGATCATGCCCCAAAATGGACGACTGGTGGAAAATGTTTTTGTTAAAACATCCGGGCCGAGGCGAAAATAGATCCAGACCCAGGGAAATTCATCCCAGTAAAAGCCGCGCTGCCAGAAGAATAATCCGTAAGACAGCGCGGCAATCAATAGCATAAACCACACAGCGCTGCGTGGTGTAAATTTCAGGACGTTGATGCGCTTGATCCAGTTTTTCATTTGTTACTTGACGATCCGCGTACCTGTTTCACCTTTGAGAGCCCGGCCAATATTTTCAGGGTTGGTGATCAGTGCCTCCGTACCGCCGTTTTCAAGATACCAGATCGCGGCCTGGATCTTCGGAGCCATGGAGCCTTTGGCAAAATGAATGCCTTCGGCAAGGTAGGTTTTGGCTTCGGCAATGGTTATTTTATCGAGCCACTTCTGTTCGGGTTTGCCGAAGTTGATGGCAACTTTTTCGACAGCAGTAGCAATCAGGAACATATCGGCTTTGATGGCTTGAGCCAGAAGTGAGGATGCAAAGTCCTTATCGATCACTGCGGCGGTGCCGGCGAGTTCTCCGTCACCAAGATCAATGACCGGGATGCCGCCGCCACCCACTGTGATGATGATATGCCCCGCATCCAGCAGAAGTTTCACCGATTCAAATTCCACGATCTCTTTCGGCAATGGCGAAGCGACAACCCGCCTCCAGCCACGTCCAGCATCCTCCACAACGGTCCAGCCCATTTCCTTTTCACGACGCTTGGCTTCGGCCTCATCCATAAATGAACCAATTGGTTTAGTGGGTTTCTTGAAAGCAGGGTCATCCTGGTCCACACGTACCTGGGTGATGACCGTGGCGGCTTTCTTGTTGATCTTGCGTCTCAAGAATTCGTTATGCAAAGCTTGCTGCAACTCATAGCCGATTGCACCCTGTGTATCTGCGCCACAGACATCAAGCGGAACTTCGTGCATGCCTTCAGTCTTGGCAGCGATTTCGGAACGACGCAAGATGAAGCCAACTTGCGGCCCATTTCCGTGACCAATGGCCAGATCCCACCCCGCTTCGATCATGTCTACCAGATGGACGGCGGTTTCACGAAGTGCGGCTTCCTGGTCTTCCACGCTAACGTGTTTATCATCTTTAATAAGTGAATTGCCGCCAATAGCGACGACTGCGAGTTTGTTGGTCATGAGCACTCCTAACTCATCGTAAGCGCCATCACGGCCTTTTGCGCGTGCAAGCGATTCTCGGCTTCGTCAAAGACCACAGATTGCGGGCCATTCAGGACGCTACTGGTGACTTCGATATCACGGTCAGCAGGCAGGGGGTGCATGTAGATGGCATCCTTGTGAGCGACTTTCAGCTTGGCATCATCCATGATCCAGTTCTTGTACATATCCTGTAATTTCTTGCCCTCGACGTTGTCATTTGTGGTCAATAACGGGCCCCATGACTTGGCGTAAATCACATCCGCATCTTTGCAGGCTTCGGTCATGCCATCTTTGGTATCAATGATCTCAAACTTGGTGCCAGCGATCTTGGCTTGCTCTTTCGCCTGCGCAACAATATCAGGCATCAATGAGAATTCAGGCGGATATGCCAAAGTCACATCCATGCCGAAGCGCGGCATTTGCAAAATCAAAGACTGGGGAACAGAGATCGGTTTGAGATAGGAAGCAGCATATGCCCATGAAACAACGATCTTCTTCTTGCGCAAATCCTTGCCTTTCTTTTCCATGATGGTCATCAGGTCAGCCAGGCATTGAAAGGGATGATAAATATCGCATTGCATATTCAAAACAGGAGCGCGTGAATTCTTCGCAACCGCATTCAAATATTTGTTGCCATCGCCATAATCGCAATGACGAATGGCAATTCCGTCAAAGTAGCGGCCAAAGATCTCGCCGATTTCAACCGGAGTATCACCGTGTGAGATTTGAGTGGTGTTGCTATCGATGAAAGCGCCATGCCCGCCCAGTTGCGCCATGCCTGCCTCGAACGATCCGCGGGTGCGGGTGGACGAGAAGAAAAACAACATGGCCAACGCCTTATCACGCAGATATGGATGCGGCTCACCAAGAGCGCGTTTGCGCTTCAGATCCCATGCTACTTCCAAAACAGTTTCGACTTCCTCTTTTGTGAAGTCGAGATCGCCGATGAAATCACGGCCACGAAAATTAGTTTGCATTGCTTAGTCTCCTTGTTATTGTGCTACGCGTAATTCTTCCGCGCGTATAAATTTATCATCCCAATATAATCTGACTCCCTCGCAATAATCCACAGAGCCACCCCATGCAGAGAAATCAAAATCGGACAGGCAGCCCACCACGCTCAGTTCCACCACACCGCCGTGATTGACCACCAATACAGAACGTTCTTCAGAAATGTGATTCAGTAAGCTGATGTAATACTTTGCCAATTTACCAGCATACTTCGCTGTGGCCTTGTGGCTGCGAATGGCAGTTGCATATTCCGCAAAGGACATCGGCCACGGAGATTCTTTCTCCACATCGCGCCCGTAGGTATTCATCAATTCATTCTGCTCATCCACGGCAAAGCCCATGGCGATGGCGGTTTCAAACGCGCGCGGAAGCGTGGAGGTGACTACGCGGTCAAACGGGCCGATATTCTGCCCAACCAGGCGAGCAAGTGTCACACCTGTTTGATTCAAATGTTCACCGGGCTGTGTGCGGATGGAATGTCGTCTAATTTCTAAAGTTTTCATGGGTTATGGTAAAAAATATACAAGTACACAGGTAAACATGTAGATACAGACCTGTGTACTTATCTACAATCTCTACTTTATCAAACTTGGCAAGATCGCATAAAACTCCGTCGCCTTGACCATATCTTCAAGCGACACAGAATCGCGGACGGTATGAGCGGTCTCTTCGTCGCCGGGGCCAAAGCCAATGGAGGGAATGCCAGCTTTGCCAGCCCAGTAAATCCCATTGGTGGAGAAATTCCATTTACCGCTTGGGGAGTCAGCAAGGCCAATAGTTTTTCGTGCCAACTGTCCCGCTTGAACGAGCGGATGTTCTTCCTCCAAAGCCCAGGCCGGGAAATATTTATCCACCGGAAAGACAAAACCCGTGTAGGAAGGCTCTTCGTAGAAAAGTTCTTCGAGCTTTACAGAGTCTTTGAAGTCAGCGGGAATTAAATCCTCGACCTGTTTCCTGACCGTTTCCTTGGTTTCGCCGAAGGTCATGCGACGGTCAATAAAAATGACGGCTTCATCAGGCACAGCATTGATAGATGGGGTTTTGACGTGCATATCGGAAACTGTGATCTTGCCATGGCCCAAAAATTCGTGATCGCCGAGTTTGGGCTCAAGGTCACGGATGCCTGTGATGACAGGCAATAATTTATAAATGGCGTTATCGCCGAGGTGATTGCTGGCCGCATGAGCAGATTTGCCTTTTGCGGTTACTTTCATTTCAAGGCGCCCTTTGTGGCCGCGATAGACCAACATTTTGGTCGGTTCGCCGATGACAACAAAATCAGGTTTGATTTTTGGGTCTATTTCAACGAAGGTATTGGGGGCAATGCCGTCGCACCACTCTTCCATATTGCCGAAGTAATACGCGGTCCAGCCATCCAGCAGACCGAGGTCACGCGCCATTGCCAGACCATAGATCATGCCGGGCGTGGAACCCTTTTCGTCACATGCACCACGGGCATACAAAACGCCATCTTCTATCTTTCCTTTGAACGGATCCCATTGCCATTCGTGCGGGTCACCGATTCCAACAGTATCCACATGCGAATCATAAACAATCACGCGCTTGCCGTTACCAATGCGCCCCATAATGTTCCCCATCGTGTCAAAGCGGACTTCATCAAAGCCGAGTTTGTTCATTTCTTTTGCGATGCGTTCGCCCACATCCTTGAGCTGCGAGTCCATCGAGGGGATTTCAACGATCTCCAACATGAACTGGATGATGTCTTCACGTGCTGCCTGCACACGTTTCTGTATTTCTTGAATTGTCATAAATACTCCTTATTGTTTTTTAGCCACAGAGTCACAGAGACACCGAGAATCTTTTTACTGGTCTCTTATGCTGATTTTATAGAATGAAGCGTTTAATCCCATCTTTTACAAGGCGGGAATTGAAATTAATGAGAAGTCCAACATGTTTTTCAGTCAGCCTTAAATAAGTCAATAATTGTGCCTCGAAAACAGGGTCAAACCGTTCAACGCTTTTGATCTCAACTACAACCAAACTCTCCACCAGGAGGTCAAGCCGATAGTTACCCAATTGTCTTCCTTTATAAATTACAGGTATTTCCAACTGCTGTTGATAATGGAGCCCATCCAAATCGAATTCAACAGACATCGCGTTTTCATATACACTCTCAAGCAATCCAGGGCCCAACTGCCTGTGTACTTCTATTGCACATTTTATGATTCGCTGCGTAATCGCGTTCTCGGGTATATCTTCTGGAATTTTCCGAACTGGATAATTTAATGCCATCAAACTTTCTCCACTTAAAAAGTCTCTGAGTCTCAGTGTCTCCGTGGCTAATTAATTCCCCACGCGTCTTACAATATGAAAGTGAAAGTATCCTGGAATAAAGTAACTCAATGAATAATCCACGATCTTTCCATTGACATCGAACAATTGGGAATAGAAGTGTAGTAATACATCTCCGCGCTGGATCTCGATGGCTTTCGCCACTTCGGCAGTTGCGCCGATGGCACTGACGTTCGCACGGGAAGAGGTTAGAGCATCGCCGCGACCCAGCAAAAAGTCAAGGACGGAGCCGTGGAAATCGGCAGGCAGATCCTTCGAACGCAGAATCGTCTCGGGCAGAATGTCCACAAGATAGGCCACAGGTCTGTTATCGGCACGCATTACGCGGCGCACACGAGTTAACTTGTCACCCACTTGAACACCCAGCAGCTTCGCAAGTTCATCATCAGCAGTTTCTGATTCGATGCTCAAATCACTGACCGAAATCTCGAGCCCCTGGCGCTTTGCAATCGTCTCAAGGCTTTCAAGAACTTCAAGGCCGCTATCCAACGCTTGCATCCTGCCGACCACAAAAGTTCCCGAACCCTGCCTGCGGCGAATCAATCCCTGTGTTTCAAAGGAACGCATGGCTTCACGCAAAGTGGCGCGCGAAACGCCAAGCTGTTTTGCAAGGTCTGGCTCAGATGGAAGCCGCTGGCCCGCTGGTGAACGTGAGATCAAAGCCGCCAGGTCGGCTTGCAATCGTTGAAAAGGAAAATTAGCCATTGATCCTCAATCCTCCAACACAGGCACAAAATCGAATTGTGTTACATCCACAAGACCCTTATCCGAAATTCTTAATTCGGGGATCACCACCAGCGCCATCAGGCTCAGTTGCATATTCGGGTTATTCAATTCACAACCACAAGCCTTGAACCCTTCCAGCACCGTCCCAGTTTTCTTCGCCACAACATCCGCGCGCTCGTTAGACATCAAACCTGCGATGGGCAACTCTACCAACCCGACTACTTTGCCATTAATCACCGCGATTTGACCGCCACCGCATTTCGCCAATTCATTCGCGGCAATCGCCATACTTTCATCATCCGTTCCAACCACAATCATGTGATGGCTGTCATGCGCCACTGTCGAACCTATCGCACATTTTCTTGTAAAACCAAACCCGCTGATCAAACCAACTGTAACCTTACCAGTTGCGCGATGACGTTCCACCAGCGCGATCTTCGCGAGGTCACGTTTGATATCTGCTTTGACTTCGCCATTTTCTGGCTTGACCTTCATCTTGAGATGATTGGTCGGTGCCTGGTTTTCGATCACACCTATGATGTGCGCCTCGATCTCCGCGCCGTCAACTGCTCTCGACTGAAGGACAAAGTCTGCCGCTTTGAGATTCCTCTTAATATGAACGGAATTGGTAACCCACTTGGGATACTTAACCACGGGTAATTTGACTTGCCATTCGCCCCCCTCGGCTATGACCTGTCCTTTGGCAATGACTACATCGGCTTTAAATTTCATCAGATCGGTTACAAGCAAAACATCTGCCCAGCGGCCAGGGGCGATCATTCCCATTTCTTTGGTAAGTCCAAAATGTTCAGCGGTATTGATCGTCATCATCTGAATAGCCGTCATCGGATTCAAACCTTCAGAAATTGCATGGCGCAACACGCGATCCATATGGCCTTCAGTCGTTAGCGTCTCCGCATGAGAATCATCGGTGCAAAGGATGAAGCGGCGCGAATCCATTTTCTTTTCGGTAATGGCTTTCACTTGAGCGGCAACATCAAACCACGAGGAGCCATAACGCAGCATGGCTTTCATGCCCTGCCGCACACGCGCAATCGCATCATCCATACGTGTGCCTTCGTGGTCATCTTCCGCGCCACCCGCTACATAGCCATGAAATGGAAGTCCGAGATCGGGCGAGGCATAATGACCGCCGATCACCTTGCCCGCTGCATGAGTGAGAGACATTTCATCCAACATCTTTTTATCGCTCATGAACACGCCGGGGAAATTCATCATCTCACCCAGGCCAATAATGCCTTTCCAGTTCATGGCTTCGGCTACTTCCCTGGGACCAATCGATGACCCGGGAGTTTCAAACCCCGGTGCAGAAGGGACACAAGATGGCATCTGCACCCATACGTGGATGGGTTGCTTGAGAGCCTCATCCACCATCAACTTGACACCTTTGAGGCCAAAGATATTCGCCATCTCATGCGGGTCAATGAACATACCAGTCGTTCCGCGAACTGCCACTACGCGCACAAACTCAGTCACTGTGACCATACCTGATTCAACATGCATGTGAGCATCCAGCAAACCAGGCACGAGAAAACGTCCCTTGGCCTCGATGACTTTTGTTTTCTTTCCAATCGCATGGCTGGCATTACGCCCCACGTAAGCGATGTGTCCCGCCACAATGGCAATATCGATTTCAGGAATAATCTCACCTGATTGCACACTCACCCATTTGCCGCCGCGAATCACGAGGTCGGCAGGAGTGCGTCCCATGGCTACATCAACAAGAGCAGTTGTCAGTTTTGTGGAAGATGACATAAATTACTCCAAGTTACTTATCCAGTGCATATTCGTCCACAACGACACCCAAACCATCTGCAACCCGGTTGACGTAGGCAAAATATGCAACTGTCTGGTTTAAGTCCAGGATGGCGCGGTCATCCAAGCCTGCATTTCGTAATGGCGTTAGGTCTGCCTCGGTCATGGCCCAGGGTTCGCGGGTAAGTTTATCTGCATAATCCAGCATGGCCCGTTGACGTAGAGTCAACTCTGCGGAGCGGTAATCGGTTTTCAAAGCTTCCACCAATTCTGGTTTCTTTACAAATCGCAGCAAACCGCGCGAATGATGCACAATTCAATAATGACATTGATTGATGGCACTCACTACAACCGCAACCATTTCACGCTCTGAACGGCTAAGCGGACTTTTCGCGTGCATGACTGAGTGATACAAATCCGCATGGGCGCGCAGAGTGGGCGGATTCAACGAATGGACAGCCAGTATGTTATCTGTGCCCTGTTTCTCGGCATCGAATTCCTGCTCGTACAGAGCCTTTAATTCACCTTCGGCTTCAGGCTCATCGATGACATGGATCCATGCGCGCTTCATAATGTTTAGCTTCCTCCACCGCGAGCCTGATCTTGCAGATTAAACGCCGCCGAAATCGGAAACAATAATTCTAAAAAGAAAATAAGCAAGATAGCCAAAGGATGGAATCGGCAATATCCATGCAAACACCATTTCATCGCGGCCAATGGCAAAAGCGGACAGGAACGAAAAGAGCGGTATCAATCTCACGATCAATAAGACGCCCGTCCACCCGCCCGCCACATAGGTGACCAGGATGGTCAGCAAAGCAGATGCCACCATCAGCCCAGCCTCTTTTCTGATCAAAGCCAGAAACATCAGGATGATCGCCAGCCCGGCAACCACGATGCCCGGAATTCCCTGGGAAAGTAACATTAGAGTATCGATCACTATGTTCATTTTCTCAACACCTTTAACCAGCTAATAATCTTTTCGCAGCTTTGTTATGCTTCTCGATCAACTTGCGCTGGTCCACCGTCACCAGTTGACCTTCCTTCACAACGAACTTTCCATTCACTACTGTGTAATCTACATTCACGGGTTGACCAAATACGATTGCGGAAACTGGATCATGCATACCTGTATAACCAAGTTTATTCAAATTGACCGCAAAGAAGTCGGCGCATTTGCCTGCTTCCAAACTGCCAATGTCATTTCGCCCCAGGACTGCCGCGCCGCCGCGTGTTCCCAAGTATAAAGCTTCTCTTGCGGTCATCAACTTTCTGCCCCCACCCTGCCCTGCCCCAGAGGGAGAGGGTGAAGCGGAGTATCCCGTAATTCCTTCTTTGACACGTGACAAAAGCATTGCTTGTCTTACTTCAGCTAGAAGATGTGAGCCATCGTTGGATGCAGAACCGTCCACGCCTAACCCCACGCTGACGCCTGCCGCCCGGTATTCTTTGACAGGAGCAATGCCTGAAGCCAGCCGCATATTCGAGGTGGGACAATGTGCCACGCCGCAATTATGCTTGGCAAATACTTTGATCTCTTCGTCATTGACCCACACTGCGTGCGCAAACCAGACGTCATCCCCCACCCAATCCAGTTCCTGCATGTATCCAACGGGGCGGTGACCAAATTTCTGCAGGCAAAATTGTTCTTCGTCTTCTGTTTCGGCGAGATGAGTATGCAGATGCACACCATATTCGCGCGCCAGCTTGGCAGACTGTTTCATTAAGTCGCCCGTCACACTGAAGGGCGAACAGGGTGCAAGCACAATCTGAGTCATCGCGCCATTTTTTGCGTCGTGATATTTTTCTATAAGACGTTGTGAATCTTTGAGGATATTATCTTCTGTATCTACAACTGAATCAGGCGGGAGGCCGCCCTGGGATTCGCCGAGGCTCATGGAACCGCGCGAGGCTTGCAGGCGTAGACCGATCTCGGAGGCTGCGGCAATTTCATCGTCCAGTTTGGAGCCGTTTGGAAAAAGGTAGAGATGGTCGGCTGCGGTGGTGCATCCCGAAAGGGCCAACTCGGCCAGTGCGGTCTGAGTCGAAATAATAATATCCTCGGGGGTCAGGCGCGCCCAAATGGGATATAAAGTTTTGAGCCAGTTGAAGAGATTTGCATCCTGCGCGGCAGGGACAGCGCGCGTGAGGGTTTGATAAAAATGATGATGGGTGTTGACCAGCCCCGGCAGAACCACATGACCCTTGAGGTCGAGCACTTCATCTGCGGTTTCTGGAAGCTCAGCCATGGGACCCACTTCCTGGATCAGGCCGCGGCGAATGAAAAGACCACCGTTGGGAATCTCCCGTTGATGGTCGTCCATGGTTACGATGTGCGCGTTTTTGATGAGTAAAGTGGTCATTAGCTTTTAGCGGATGGCGATTAGCTGTTCGAAATCGGTGCGCCGATAATACTGGCGTTGTATAGTTGTCTGACAACTTCAAGTGTAGCAAAAAAGGGGGAGGATGTCAATTAGGATAAGAAACAGATTATTGTTTGATCCTGATTTGCGCACGAATTTGCCTAAGACACTGAGGGTACATTAGGCATGATTTTCCACCACTCTTCTAACTAAGTAATTATTGTCAATTTTTGCCTTTCCAATTATATAGTTATAAGTAAGTTCATTAATTTTCTTTATCATAGACACTTGATGTAGTACAGCCCACCTAACCTTATAATCATCATCGTCCATCATTTTTGATAACCTATTAACTACAAAATCTGCATATCGCGATTCTATCAACAGGTATAGAGATTGCACTGTATGATATCTAACATCATGACTTTCATGGAAACAAAAAGCCGATATGTATTGAACTAATATAGGCATTACAGGTTTTTCAACCAGGTTATTTACTTCAAAGCTCAGGAAATCTTTTAGAGCGATTAGGGAAGATATTATTTCATATTCCTCACTGCTGTTAAGTAAAGCCAATATCTCTAGAAGTTCTTGCAGGCAATCTATATTAAAGG
Source organism: Candidatus Villigracilis sp. (assembly GCF_057083605.1). NCBI lineage: Bacteria > Bacillati > Chloroflexota > Anaerolineae > Anaerolineales > Candidatus Villigracilaceae > Candidatus Villigracilis > Candidatus Villigracilis sp. Next base: position 79,498 of record NZ_JBXMTI010000164.1, read on the forward strand.
CTATTCGGATAAATATTAGGTATAACCGCAATGAAAGCGTCTCGTCTCTCATAAAGAATCCAGAGTACCCTTTTTCTATTTCGGAAAAGTGCTGCTCAAGTTTTGCGTAGTAATTGTCCCAATTGTAACTATAGGATAACTCCTGCCTCTTCAGAGTCATCATTAATTCAATTGCATCGATTTTCTCTGAGTGAGTTTGCGTTTCAAGACGCAGGGTGTTCAAAATTGTTTCGAGCAAATCATTAAGAAGTTCTTCTGAAAGTGATGGTTTTTCAAGTTCGATGATCCTTCTTATTGTGTAATATGGACGATCTACAAAACCAATAAATCTACCATCTTTACCTTGTGTTTCATTTCTAACTTTGATGTTATTGATATATCGTTGAATATGCGTATCTCGTTTTTCTGGAAAAATTTCCAAGTTGTAATCTTTTTCATAAAACTCGGGGTAAAACTTCTTTACAGTTTCATCTATTTCAGTGTTGAAATTATCTTGTCCTTTTCTCATCTTAATAAGAAGATTCTCTACATGCTGGTAATCCCGCTTTTTGTCCTCGTTGCCTAGCACGGCTTCAATTTGCGATAACAATCTTTTGGTAAGTTCTTTTGATAGTTTTGAAAAATCTAAATCTGATAATATTTCAAAAATCGAATCAAAAAATCGAAAATATTTTTTGTCTAGAATTTCTATTGAGAAGACAATAATTGTTTCTTGTGAAAGCCTCCTAATGTTAGATTTTAGAGCTTTAAATAGATTTTCACCTAAGAAGATATTCGTATTATCTTCTCGTATCCACTCACGCGAAAATCCAAGCAGCTCATTTGAAACAATTTCATAATCGGTATCCGAAAAATAATACCCAAACTCCCTAAATAAAATAATTTTCCATTTTGTTTGTTCATACTGCAATGGCTTTGTGTTGGCAAGCTCATACAACTCAAGAATTTCTCTTGTTGTGCCACGAGACAACGAAGACCCATATTTACTTGCGATATTATTAAAACCCGATTCATCGCCGAATAATACGCTGATCCTCATTAACTGAATTTTGTGCAGCAGATTGTTTTCTTGTTGCACTAAATGAAATAGCGCCTTCTGAATTTCCTTCAGTGTAAGTACAATGTGTGTATATGATCCATAATAGATCGCGGCAAATAAATAATTTGTAATGTAACCAAAAAGATGCTCCAAATTGTAGTATGTGGTTGAATATGGAGAACTTGTTATTGCCTTGAAATTTCTATCCCAAATATCATCGTTTATGTTTGTGCTAAACCTGTCAGTCAGAGGGAAGAATATTAATGAATTTTGCTGATTGATTTTTTCTTGAATAGAAAAGCTGTAAACATTCTTAATTTGGTCGTCGGTGGTTTTTAGATTATGCCAATCTATTAGAATATCATTTAGCAACCAATTTGGAATTGACCCATCTTTGGGGGAGGCGTTGTAGACTGCTTCGTTAATGGATAGTGCGTTTTCTATATCCCCATTATAAAAACTTGCTATCACATCCCACCTCCGGCTAACCAGTTCATGCAATTTGGGCGATTGAATCGCACTAAGTGTTTTCAATAAAGTTTCAAGATTAATATCTTTAAATTTCTTTTCGCCAAGAAGAAACTCTACAACATCTAAGCATAGTTTATCTAAATCGGATGTTTGAGCATTTTTTTCATCTGTTCGATGGACTAAACTAACAATTTTATTTCTTGTTAATCCTAAGTTTTTGAATATTTGTTTATCGATATCACCTGTATCTACAGGAAAACTCTCTGCGGTTATTTCTATGGAGGATGCTTCTGTTTTGTTTTCGCTGAGATATCCTCTACAATATTTTTGATATGTCTCTAGTATGTCAGTTATTACCGCTTTATAACCAGCATCAATAAACTCTCTAATATCGTATATGTCATTGTAATGTCTTCCATCTGAACCTTTAAGGTTTTTTTGAATGCTTGTTGCTTCACGATTTCGATCTTTAAGAAATAGATAGATTGATTTCTTGTTAGTCTGCTTTGCTCGTTCAACTTCGAGCAGAACACCTGACGATATCTCCTTGTCAAAATTGTCAATTAGAAACAAACAAACATCGCTTTGGTCTAGCTTGAAGAGATAGTCATCCCTCGATGATGATGTTGATGCTGCATCATCTTCAAAAGTATAAGTTTCAATAAATCCTGTGTTTTCAAGGGCAATCTTTAGGGCTCTTCGCACGAGGTCATAATTAGTCGTAACAGCTTTATCTGCGACAGTTTTTTTGTCACTTGATTCTGTTTTGACTAACTCGTCGAAATTTATTCTCTCGCCGCCGCATTTCGAGCTGATGAATACTTTGATTTTCTCTTCACTTCTCATTTTTTCACCCAAAAACCATTATCCCTATATTTTGTACATTAATTATATTGTACTCTTTTTCTCCTATACGAATAATAAGTCTTTATATATTTCAAACTTTTGTTTTTATGAAGTATTTATCCTGTCCACCTTACTGAAATACTGAATAAATCTTCTGTCTTCATTTACCAGCGCAAAATATCGAAAGGACAAACTCACATGGTCTACATCACTCTTCGTCTCAATGTAGCAGACTACCCCCACCCGTCCTACCTCTCGCTCCGTTCGGGTACGATGTCCTCCAAATTCCAAAGTGCGGACTTTGTCTATCCTCAACGTGATGGGGGGGAGAGAGATACACCAAGGCAGTTCGCGATACAATTATGGGTAGGATTGATATAGAGCAAAAGGAGATACTACAATGACCGTCTGGCGATTAATAGGGATTATCTTCATATTCGTCTGCGTCACGATTGCCTGGGGCATCCTCGGCACAAGCATCATGGTGCGGACGGATTCAGGCTACGCTCAACTCAACCGGCAGGTGGAAGACTTGTGGGGTTCAGAGCACTATCAGAAGGCCCCAACCGTTACACTGAAAACGATCGAAAAGGATGGGGATAAAGAGAGAGAAGTCATTACTCCTGTCGAATTGGAATCGAGCGATATTCAGGTGGCTTTTCAGCTTGAGCATCGCCGTAAGGGACTGCTGTGGTATTCCACCTATGATGTGGATTTCGATGCAGTCTATCTTTTCAAGAATCCGCTCAATCAGCGCGCCGAAGGAACGGTAACGTTCTATTTCCCGGCATCCAGCACCATCTACGATGGCTTTGAATTCCGCGTTGACAAGGTGAATGTAACTCCCAACGAAGACAACGCCTACGATGGCATTAAAGCGGTGGTCAACGTCCCTGCGGGAGGTGAAATACCCATCCATATTGCCTACAAGTCACGTGGCTTGGATAGCTGGCTCTATAGTTTCTCCGATGGAATCACCACCGTGAAGAACTTCTCCCTCAAGGCGGTCACAGACTTCACTGAATACGATTTCCCGGAACAGAGCATCTCCGCCTCCACCAAGACACCCACGGATAAGGGTTGGACGCTGGAATGGGCATTTAACAATCTGGTCTCTGATTTCGACATCGGCGTACAGATGCCCAGCAAACTAAACCCGGGTCCGCTCGCCAGTCGGATGAGTTACTTTGCGCCTGTTTCGTTGCTGTTCTTTTTTACGACACTTATCGTGCTGGGAGCTGTAAGAGACAGGAACCTACATCCGATGCATTATTTCTTCCTCGGTGCCAGCTTCTTTGCGTTCCACATTCTATTTGCCTATCTGGTGGATCATCTATTGATCGAGTTATCCTTCATCATCGCGGCGCTTGTATCCATGGCGCTCGTGTTCACCTATTTATATCGGTCGGCCGGAAGTCGTTTTGCCATTTGGGTCAGTGTTGCTCAATTGGTGTTCCTGGTGCTGTTCTCGTACGCCTTTTTCTTTGAAGGCTATACAGGTCTGGTCATCACCGTTAGCGCCATCCTGACGCTGGCGATCATGATGCAACTAACCGCGAAAGTTGATTGGACGGAAATCTTTCGCAAAAAGGAATCGAAGAGCCAGGCAGCGGATTAAGCTTCTCTCAAGTGAAAAACTTATTGCCCCGTCTGCGGACCCAATACGTGTTACACTGAAAGAGTAATAAATTGGATCTCTCTGTTGTACCTTGACCGCTGACCCTCTTATTAAGGGTTGCGGTCATTTTTTATTATCCAGCCGAGCTGGAAGAAGGAAGTTAATAAAATGGATATTCGAATTTACGTAGGCAACATCAACAAGTCCACCACACAGGACGAAATCAACACCCTATTCGCAACCGCTGGAACCGTCTCTTCGGTGGAACTGGTCATGGACAAGGGCACTGGCCTCTCAAAGGGCTTCGCATTTGTCTCCATGCCCGAGCAGGCCGATGCAGACAAGGCGATCAGCATGTTCAATGCTTATTCCCTCGCTGACAATGCACTCAAGGTCAATGTTGCCAAGCCCAAAGTCTAAGCTCATACAATAAATACAGCATGACAAACCCCTCGCTCCAAAAGGAACGAGGGGTTTTCTATTCAGACTAGCCGATCCAATATCCGCTCAGCATTCCGTTCATCACATAGATCAGTATATCTCTCATATCATAGCAAGGTTTTTTTTATTTGGCGTGTGCTATACTAAATTAAATTTATTCATCAAATTCATGGAGATGTAATATCTTTAGCAGTAAAGAGACTTGGCAATAGGCAGGTATTCAATTCATTCGTTCATACAATTAATTGAGCAAGGGAAAGGAATCAAGCATGAAAAGCCGAGCATGTATCCTCCTGTCGTTCCTAATCTTATTGACATCCTGCGCACCGCCTCCCGCTCCAGCACCAACATTCGTGCCGCCTACATTTGTAATACCTACATCCACACCAACCCCGATTCCTGCTGCAATGGCAGGGACTCCGATTCCCATCCCAAACACAGCGATCACAGTTGAAAACGTCAGCCGCCTCACCCAGCTTGCAGGATGGGGCAACGGGACCATCGTCAAGATTGAGGCGAGTGCAGATGGAAGCCTGCTGGCTGTGGCTACTCCGTTGGGAGTCCATGTGTATGACTCTCAATCATTCACTGAGACAGGGTTTATCGAAGCGGAAGATTGGCTGAATAGCATTGCCTTATCGCCTGATGGACAATTGCTGGCATTCGGCTCTTTGGATGGGTCGATTCAGATTAAGCAGGTGTCTGATGGCTCATTAAAAAATAAAGCGAGTGGATCACCCAGTTCAGTTGCCAGCCTGGCCTTTTCTCAAAACGGGAAGTTGCTGGCCGCAGGCGCTGAAGATGGAAATGTATTCGTATTCGATCTCGAAACCCAAGCCTTACGCACCCTTGCCGGGCAGAGCGCGCGCATCCAAAGCCTGATCTTCGCTCCTGATGGTGAAACGCTGATCTCCGCTTCTGCAGACCGAACTGTCAAATTCTGGAAGTTCGGCATTGGAATTCTCAGCCAAACCATCACTGTGAGTACGAAGTCGCTCAATACGGCGGCCCTCTCAGCGGATGGGAGTCTGCTCGGGATCGGCTCACTGGATGGCGCGACACAAGTCTGGCAGGTGGCTGATGGGAGGCTGCTCCGTTCTGTTCCAGCCCTTGGGCCGGCTGTGCTCGGCATCGCATTCTCAAGCGATGAGACAGAGCCTCTGCTTGCCGTCGCGACCAATGACAGTACGATCTGGCTTAGGCGTGCCCGCGATGGAAGCTTTGTAGGGAGCCTGGAGGAGCATACCAGCGGAGTTAACAATGTTGCGTTTTCGCCGGATGGGACGCGGCTCTATTCTGGATCTTTTGATGGAACCCTCCGAGTCTGGCAGGTGCCCGAGGCTGTATCCGTGTATACGATTAGCGGATTCTCCAGCCCGATCACAGGCGTTAACTTTTCGCCTGATGGAACAAAAATAGCTGCGGCGATGTTCGATAATTCGATCCGCATCTGGGAAGTGGCGAACGGAAACCTGGCACAGACTCTGTGGGGGCATGATGGCCCAGTCCGTGATATTGCTTTCTCCCCGGACGGATCGCTGCTCGCCTCTGTATCTGACGATACCCAAACCATCCTTTGGAATGTTGCCGATGGCAGCCAGGTGCGCTCCGCAGGTGGTCATACGGATAGTGTACTAACAGTCGCATTTTCTCCAGATGGAACGCTGCTCGTAACGGGGTCAGCTGACCAAACCATTCGTATATCGCAGGCATCCGATGGGCATCGACTAGCCACGTTGAGCGGACATACAGACAGCGTTCTGAGCCTGGCATTTTCACCAGATTGGACCATGCTCGCCTCGGCCTCTGCCGATCATACAATTCGATTATGGCATATGCCTGACGGAATCCTGATCAAAGCCCTGGAAGGGCATACCACCAGCGTTCCAAGCCTTTTCTTCTCCCCTCAACAATTACTTTTGGCATCTGGTTCAGCGGATGGCAACGTGTATCTTTGGGATGCCAACAACGGAATCGTTCAACAGATCCTGGGAGGTCACACCGGGGCGATCCAGAGTCTGGTGATGACAGCAGATGGTGAAATTCTGTTCTCAGGTTCCTCCGATGGCACAGTCCGCTTCTGGCGTGTTTCAAGCGGAACATCCCTTGGGTCACTTAAGGTCAAGGGCCTTGCCAATAGCCTTACAATTTCACCTGATGGAACGCTTGTGGCAATGGGCTGTGAGGACGGCATCCTGCGTTTATGGGGCATTTCACCTTAGAGGCTGTCTGAAATCTCAACTTTAGATATGGATTTGTAGGGACACAGCGAAACGACTTACGTCCAAAATCTTGAATTGACTCGCTGTGTCCCTACTTTTCAGACAATTTCTTAGGATTGCAATTCTGAAATCTTCCTACAGCATTTGACAGACTCTCAATAGAATTTGCAAGCGCCTCCTTTGTATCCTTGAAGCAAGGACAAAGGAGGCGCTGTTATGAAAGTCATTTCGATCCTTTTGGCTTTTATCAACTCATTAGGAGGCGGGCTGTTGATCCTTTCTTGCGTGTCTGCGGGCGAGGCTTTGGGATGGGTCACCTTTAAGACAGGCATGGGAATCATCGCGATTTATTTTGGCATTCTGACTTTCAAAGATGGCATCCAACCCATCAGTCAGAGCCGCATGTTGTTAAGCGGATTATTCATCATCATCGTAGGTATGTCCATTTTGGCCTGGGGGATTCACTGGTCGATCATCAGTGGAAACATAAAGAACACGGTTCTGTTGTTCGGGGGCAGTCTGTTCATACAAGGATTAACCTCTGTGTTGGGGATGGAGCCCAGCGAGAAACAACCCTAGCTCCTCACCCAAATTACCTATTTCTTCCTATAAATTGCCCATCTTTTAATTTGACTTTCATTTTCAAAGGCGAGAATTAATTAGGCGGAGTGACAATTGCCACAAGTTTGGTTCTGTTTGAAGAAAGGAGATAACATGAGCCAGCTCAATAACACAGACCCCATGCGGACAACAGGTCGTCCAACAGGAACAGGCATTCGCGTGTTCACCATCAACGAGGAAACCCTGCGCCGCCTCACTGGATTGATCCAGTTGGCTTTCGGGGTATTGGACGGATTGATCGGGTTACGCTTTCTGCTCAAGCTGATGGCAGCCAATCCCCTGAATCCGTTCGCCAGTTTGGTCTACTTCCTCACACAGCCTTTCATATGGATGTTTCAGGACCTGACCCGCACCCCGAGCTTCGAAGGTATCACAATCGAATTCTTCTCGCTGATCGCCATCGTAGTCTACGCGATGATCGGCTGGATCATCATTCAACTGATGTGGATCCTGTTTGCACGATTGAAGTAAGCAAGTTTCAAAAAGAACCCCGCCATGAAGCGGGGTTCTTTTATCCTATTGAAAATGATCCAATAGGAATTTAAGATATTCATTGTTACCCCTTTTCTTTGTCAACTGGAGGCGCAATGAAGTGTAAGGTTATCCCTGGTTTTTATCTGATAGGCACGTTCCTTCTCTTTGGCTGTGCGCTGCCCTCAGAAAAAGCCACCACGGCAGAGCCAGTCACAATCAATGGGACATATGAATATCATCGTGAGATCCGCGGTGCAGATGCAGCCGTTTTTACAAGCGATAAGATCGACACGGTTGTGAAATTTACTGCCACTTCACAAGCCGACAATTCCATGAAAGGCGTGGCACATATCACCTACACGGAAGCCTATGAATTTCAATACAGCGAAGAAGGTTATGAACCCTGTCATCTCCTTTGGGCCACAGAGCCCATTATCTGGACTGCCGAACTGATGGGCAGGATCCAACAAAACACAGACGGCAGCCTCACTGTGATACTGCTGGCAAACCCAAAAGATGGTCCGCCTTTTTCGCAGCAATTTGATTGCGATGCCGCAGAGTCGAAGACTCCAAGTTTTGCCTTTGTCAACGGCGTGCTCGTGGATGGGAAATACAAGAACAGAATCGATTATGCCCTTCATCCGATGACTGTCGGTTCAACCTATGAAATTACAAGCATGGAAGTGATCCCGTAAACCCCAAATTCTGCTTGACAAATAAAACATACGTTCTATAATCAAAGCCTTGCAGAAAGGCTCCCATGTTCACACGACTTAACAAACTTTATCACGAGTTCCCTCCCCGCTTCTGGATCATTGTCCTGACCTTCTTCATTGACAGTATAGGCGGCACGCTGCTCTTCCCCTTCTTCTCGCTTTACATCACCGATAAATTCAATGTCGGCATGACTCAGGCTGGCATGGTGCTGGCTATGTTTTCGATCTTCGGCATCGTTGGCAACATGATCGGTGGCGCACTGACCGACAAATTCGGACGGCGAAAGTTGATCCTCTTCGGTTTGGTGTTCAGCGCACTCAGCACACTGACACTTGGGATGGTCAACTCGCTGGCAGTTTTATTCCCACTAGCTGCCTTCATCGGTCTACTCTCGGATGTCTCTGGCCCAGCGCACCAGGCCATGATGGCAGATATCCTCTCTGAAAAACAAAGGCAGGAGGGTTTTGGTCTTTTGCGAGTCGTCCGCAATTTGGCATGGATCATCGGTCCCACCATTGGCGGGTTCCTCGCCAACCGCTCCTTCATGCTTTTATTCATCATCGACGCCATTGTAAGTTGTATCGTAGCGATGATCTTCTATTGGTATATGCCTGAAACAAAACCAGCCGCACACGCAGACACAAAACACGAATCAGTCTGGAATACCTTAATGGGATATCGCATCGTGCTCAAAGACTTTGCCTTCATGGCTTTTATCGTCGCCGCCATTCTGATGGGCGCAGTCTATCAGCAAATGTATAACTCGCTTTCCGTATTCCTGCGCGACAATCACAACATCGATCCGCAGGGCTACGGCTTCCTGATGACCACCAGCGCCATCACAGTCATCCTCTTCCAATTCAGTGTCACGCGCATCATCAAACATCGCCCGCCATTTCTCATCATGGCGCTCGGCACATTGTTCTATATGATCGGTTTCAGCATGTTCGGCTTCGTATCTGTATATTGGTTGTTCATGTCGGCCATCGTAGTCATCACCATCGGCGAGATGTTGATCATGCCCACCAGCCAGACCATCGCCGCCAACTTCGCCCCCGAAGAAATGCGCGGGCGTTACATGGCAATCTTCGGGCTAACGTGGCTGCTCCCCTCCACTTTTGCGCCCATGCTGGCGGGCCTTGTGCTCGACAACTTCAACCCCAACCTGCTCTGGTACATCGGCGGGACTTTATGCGCCGTCTCCGCCTTCGGCTATTGGACTCTGCACCTGCGCCTCGGCAGGCAGGAACGCTTCATTGTCGCCTCTTCCTCCGACGAGCAGCCTGCTCCTGCATAAAAGGCATTCGCCTCGCTGATGTTCTTCACTCAATTAACAGTAAGAAAACATAATTAACCCCAAATTTAATACGGGACGCGGACGAGCGCTGATGAACGCAGATTCAAAAAAGAATCCGCGTTTTCCGCGTTAATCAGCGTCCTTTTTGCTCTTAAAAACAAACTCACCCACGAAAGATTAATTTCGGGGTAAGTCATGTTTTCTATTTCCTTCCGAACACCAGCCCTGGAATTAACATCGGCGTCTTGCGCTTATACTCTGCATACGATTCACCAAAATCACGCAGGAGCTTGCGTTCTTCAAAATATGCGCCGATCAAAACATAGAGAGTTGTGCCGATGTAAAACACCAGGGAATTTTGCGAAACGCTGGGTGAAAGCCAGATGAATAACAAACTGAGCGTGTACAGCGGATGGCGTACCACACGGTATAACCCGCTAGTGACAAGTGCGCCTCTTTTCTCCTGTTCAAACAATTGACGGATGCCCATGAAAGAAAGCCCGTCCGTTTGTAGGAATGCCATAAACAGCAGCAGCACCGCAAGCACCTGTCCGCCCAACATCAGGTAACTCCACGGCGCGGAGACTTGATACACAGGCTGGTCTGGCAAGGTGGTGACCAGGTAAATAATGGGGAGAAAGCTGATGCCAGCAAATATGTTGTAAGCCAGGCGATAAAGATCGCTCCCGCCTAATTTCAAGCGGAATAGATCCTTTGCCAAATGAGAGGCGAGGAAGGAATGTACAACGCCCCAAATTGCAAGCGCCAGCAGAAGAATGAAAATGCTCATGATGGTTATATCCCTTTAAACATAATGACGACCTGAGGTCGTCATTATGTTACATCAGGCAGACCTGACAGGTTTCCGCAGATGTCTGGTCAAACAAGGAGATTGTGATTCGCAGAATTTCTAATCCGTTCTTGCGCCATGAAACCTATCAGGTCTTAGTTTACTCAGCACCAAAAGCAGGCAGCTCCAAGGTCTCATCCCCAGATTGCACGATGTAGAATGGCTTCCATGCCACACCGAAGAGATTGACGTGAATATCCGTCTTCTTCGGGTTGATACTCACTTCACTCGTTTGGTTGACCACTGCTCCCCAGCGTTCATTGATCTCAGCATTTATTTCTTCACGTTCACGCATCAGATCAGCGAGATCTTTTTTCAGTTGTGCAATCACATCAATCGATTCCTGCACATCCTCTTTGGCATTTTCGGTCTGGCGTCGCTTGGATAGCGATGATGACAACCTGCGCGTACTGCGGCTGCCTGCAAACAAGCCCAACACATTCTCGGCATGAGTGCCCATCTCTTCCATTTTGCGATGCTGGAGGTCGGTTTCATCTTCACGAAGTTCGCGTTCTTCACGCGCGAGTTTATCTTCCATCGTTTTGATCTTCTTATCAATGGCGGTTGTCTTCTTGGATATTTCCGCATCACGCGCATCGCGGGCCGTATCGGCGCAGGCCTTCATAAATTCCGCCTGGCTGACGTCTGGTCCGCCAAAAACTTTGAGGGCCAGGTTTGCGCGTGCGCTAACAGATGAATTACGGAATACCCAATCGGTGAAGTCCTTTTGCAGGGCGGTCATTAATTTCGAGTCATTCAAAGGAGAGTCGATGCCGCTGTAACGAGCAGAAGGTGCTGGCATGGTCCCCACTTTGTCGAGCGAGGGCCCGCTATATGAAAACTCATCCCAGCGGACAATGCCACGCCGATCCAATGAATCCACGAGGGCAGCGCGGGTGATCTCCGTGTCCACGCCATATTTTCGGTCAAGGATGCGGATCTGTGCAGCAGCCAGCAATGTAGGGCGATACATCACCCCTTGGATCATGGCTTGGTTGGTCACGGCACGCCCTGCAGATTGGAATGCCTCGGGCAGGCTGTAATTTTGAGGAAGATAATATTCGCGAATGCCAGCGGGAAGAGGAGGCTTTGTCAAGCTACCATCAGATTTTTGATTTACGATTTGTGATTTGCGATTGGTTTCTGCAATGGGGGGAGATATTGGTTGTGATGAAATTGGGATCGAAACAGGTTGTAGGGTTTCAACCGAAGGCCGAGGCTTGGATTCGCGCTTCGGAGCAGAGGCAGCTACGGGCGCGGATTGCAGCGTTGTATCGGCATTGGCAAGCTCGTTGAGGTCGCGAATCTTATTGCGTGTGATCGGTCCTGCGAGAAAATTCATCACCCAACGGGTTTGGAAAATTACAGGCACCTTTTCGTGGACATTGTTCATAATAAAGACGCGCTTGCCGAGCGAGGAAATAAGTTTGTCCATTGAGGCGCGGGGGATGCCGCCAGTCAGGCTTTCGAGACCATCCAGCAGGCGATTCTTATCGCGCTCGGTTTGCAGTTTTCCGATGAACCATGTGCCTGCATTGGAGAGGGCTTTGTAATCGATATCGACTGGGTTTTGGGTGGCGAGCAAAAGGCCGAGGCCAAAGGCGCGCGCCTGCTTCAACATGCGCAGCAGCGGCCCTTTGGATGGCGGAACCGCGGTGGGCGGAAGATAGCCAAATATTTCATCCATGTAAAGGAGTGCACGCAATGAAGATGAACCACCCTGGGTGCGCATCCAGGTTTCAACGGCTGAGAGAAGCAAAGTGACAAAGAACATGCGCTCACCATCCGAAAGATGGGCGAGGTAAAAAATGCTGTGGCGCGGACGGCCATCGTCCGTGAAAAGTAGGGATTGAATATCAAGCGGCTGGCCTTCGCGCCAGGTTTCAAAGGCAGGCGCAGCCAGGATGTTGTTCAAGACCATGGCGAGCTCCATGCGGTCTTTGGGCGGGAAGAATGTGTCCACAGGAAATGCGCCAAGTTTATCGAATGGCGGCGTTTGAGTTTGCAGGATCAACTCTGTGAGTTCAACATCGCGCCCCTTGCTCCAATGGTCTTCGAAGATGTTTGAAAGCAGGATATGTTCACGCGAGCGGATCGGGTCAAGATCGGTCAGGCCGACCAGTCCCAATAGAGCTGTAACCGTACTTGAGATTCGCTCACGCAGAATCTCGCGGTTGCTTTCCCAATCCAAATCTGGTGCGGCAAGTGAGGAGACTACACTGACGGGAATGCCGGCATCGGAGCCCGGCGTAAAGATTGCAAATTGTGCAGCGTTCTTTAGTGCAAGCACGCGGTTTTCATCCATACCCCACTCCCGGAGGCCATTGTGCCATGCAATGGAGGCTTCATCTGCGGCTTCCTCTACAGTTTTCTTTGCGCGTCGCGCCATTTCAGGGTCGATCCACGGCTCAAAATCCTGAGGGAGGAGTTCAGGGAAATGTAAAAGTAAGTTAGTCAAATCACCCTTTGGGTCGATGATGATGGCAGGCACACCCTGCAAAGCGGCTTCTTCCAAAAGAGCTACACACAGGCCCGTCTTTCCAGAGCCAGTCATACCAGTAACAACAGCGTGTGTGGTTAAATTTGCAGGATCATACTCAAGCCGATCGGCTGTAACTTTTGCGTTCTTCGAATCGAGCAGGCGTCCAAGATAAAAATTTGATTCGGGCATGTGATCTCTCCTGAGTTAAGACTTCGGAAGTCTCTATATCAAACATAAATCGGGCAATCTCCGAAAAGACTTCCGAAGTCTATGTTTAGAACGTGCGTGCTATCCTGCTAATTTAATCGATTTTGTTCCAAAAGGCAAATTAAATTTGATGGAAATAAAAACTGCGAGGGGCCGCCTCGCAGTTTTTATCGTTAATGATCATTGCTATCGTTACTGTCGTCTCCGCCATCGTCGCCATCATTGCTGCCACTATGGTCATCATTTCCGTTATCTTCACCATTATCATTATTATCATTTTCTTCATTGCTGTTGCTCGAATTCTCATTCGAATCTGAATCGTCTTCGGAGTTTGAATTGGAATCATCATTTCCACCGCCGCCGCTGTCAGTTGAACATGAACCTTCCGATTCCACTTCTGTCACAATAAACCTGCCGTCTTCGGCAAAATATCCTTTGACTTCCACACGAAGGCCAATACAAAGCTCACCGTCAACCCGCGCATTATTCAGATAAACCGTGAGGTCATTGATAACCAGAGTGTTGATTGAGATGGCTTCAAGTGTTCCTTCCATAGCATAATAGCGGGGGCTGGATTCATCAGGCGCCTCATTACTGGACCCCGAACCTGATTCAGTTTCCGATTCCAATTCCACCTCGACGGGGTTTCCCACCGGCACAACCGACCCATCTGGAAGTAGCTCAAGGGTTATGACTTCAACCACACCCTGGGAGTTGGTCTGCCCGGTCAAGATCACTGCCGCACCATTAGCGGGCAATTGGATGCCAGAAGGAAGAATGACCTGGATGCCGGAAACATAGTCCATGCTATTTACTTGCATGAAGACGCCCGCAAATTGTATGGTCTCATGGCGGTCTTCAATAAGCAATTCATTTACTTCATGCAATCGTTCATACTCAAGTTCATCTTCCAAAAGGTTTCGCGCTTCTTGATTAAAGATCAGAAGCAGGCGCAGGCCCTCCCACGAGCGCTTGACCGGATACAAGCTCTCTCCCGGCAACGCAGAGGCCGAGGCGTTGAGCAAGCCCGTGCCACTTAGTAGCAGCAAAGCAGCTAATGTAAATGAAAGAGCCATTCTTTGAAAAGCAGGAATTACCCGTTTACGAGGCATAACCTTAGACTCACGCATTTCGGCGGCTCGCTGCATGAGTTTAGCTCGTCCGCGGCGAACGGCATCCGCGGAAGGTTCAGGAGCAGACATATTGCTGGCTTTTACAGAAGCGCTTAAGATGGGGCGTAATTCATTTGCATGTTCAGGAAAACGCGCAAGGACAGTTTCCATATCTGCGCCGTTTTCAAGTTCCTGCAAGCAAATTTCTAAAGCATCAAATATATTATTATTCATAATCCACCTCGCCAATCTCGCGCTGAAGTGCAGCCAGCGCACGGAACTGGAGAGCTTTTACCGCATTGATGTTCCTATTCATAAAAGTTGCGGTTTCCTCGAGAGAATATCCCTGTCCAAAACGCAAGGCAAGCACATGTTGTTGTTCAGGAGTCAACTGCGAGTATGCACTTTGGACCGCGCGGTTCTGCTCGCGTTGATCAACCTCGTAAGCGGGACCAGGATTCAGGTCCGGTAGTGATTCGGAAATTTCTTCTTCAGGACGGCGATATTTTTTTCGCATGTGATCCATCACAACATGAGAAGCTGTCCCGATCAGCCAAGCTTTGAGGTTGGACTGAGGAGCACGCCCGTCTTGAATCGCTTCCAGCAAACGGATAAATACATCACTAGCCATATCCTCGGCCAGGGTCTGATCTCCAATTCGATACAATACATAACGATAGACCTCGGAAAAATACTGGTCATATATTGCGCCAATCGCTTGTGAGTCCAATTCGCGCAGGTTCTTTAATTCCTGTTTCCCATCCGCCACAGACATTGTTTTCACAGACACCCGGTTCCCAAAAAACATCACTCAAAAATCAACAAATATATCTTATCACTGTTCCAATACTTCAAAAATGACCGCTTGTTCATCGCGATAGACCTCGATTAAACCATGGTCATATTTGGCCTCGCGTAGAAAGTTCGTGTGCTTTAAATCGGTATGTACATAGTGTGCCGAGAAGCGCTTCAAGATAACCTGGGATGGTTGTTTCACTTCACCCCGCGTGATCTTCACCCACACATCATACAAATCCCTGTCATACAATTGCAAATATGTGGGGTCAAGCCCGGCAAGATAAGTATTCTGTGTATTATAGAAAAATAAACGCGGGAAATCATCCCAATCGGTTTGGAAGACGCGCTCTCCCGGCGGGGTATTCTGCATCAACCAGGTGGATGCGCCCTCATATAAATCATAGGGCTTGGAATCGGCGATGTGGCCCTGAGTTGCAGGGATCGTTTTTATAATTCCAACAGACACGGCGGCCACCAATATAATGGAATAAAAATTAGCTTGTAAAATTGCAAAAGATTTCAATGTGGATGGAACAGGCTGTCGCTCCACACTAATCAGAGGCGCCCATGCAAATGCTGAAAAGATCAATGCAAAAGGCGGGAAGTATTCCACAAACCTGCGCGCCTTGAACAGCATCAACCCAAACAACAGGGCGATCAAAAAAGAGTTTGCGGTGCGCAAATCCATTTTGCGGCCTGCCAACCCCAACGCCAAAGCCCCGCTGACAAATGCGATTAAGGCAGGCAGGGAATTTTCCAACAATTGACCCGTATCGTATGGAAACCATTCGTTGCCAACGCTCACAGAAGTTGCATCCTGCAATTTGGGTAAAAGATGATGATAGGTAAATATTAGGTTGTTAGGGAAATATGGATTAATGATCAACCCTGATGCGATACCAATCCCTGCCCATAAAAGCGGACGAAACTCCAGCCTGCGTTCAATCAACAAAACAGCCAGAAAATGCAGCCCGGCAATCGCCAGAATTAACGGAAAGGCATCGTACATCCAAACATAAAAGAAAGATAGCACGGCCAGATTCTTATACTTTCCCTCCAAAATCCATGTGAGGCCCAGGGCCAGGACAGCCAGAGACAGGGATTGAGCACGAGTAATGGACATGCGAAACAAAAAAGCATCTGAAATGCCCAGCAATGCCAGCGCCCACAACCCTGACAGAGGTATTTTCTGGCGGTGAAACAAATACCAGATGCTTAGGAAGGCAAGAGCGGAAAAAGTCACTGCTGCCCACTTTGCACCCAAACGCAGATCACCAAATGTAAAGGGGATTAAAGCCACATGAAAGAGAAAGTGATGATCATAAAAATCACCTTCATTCAGGATGCTCAAGGGCAGCCAGGGGAAATCAGGCTTCAGGCTATCTGTGCGCATCAACCAGGCTAATTTGATGTGATAAAAGCCGTCATTATCGGGCAAGTCAGGGGTTGCGAATTGGACAATGGCCATTCCACAAAAAAACAGAAGCAGCAATATTGATGGGATCCACAGGCGTTTTGGCATTTAATATTTCCACAAGAAATCTACAACACAGAGATGGGTCGCCTGGAATTTTTAGAAATTCCAGGCGACCCAGACAATTACTAGCTCACGATACGATACTTAATCATCGTTGTCGTTGCTGTCATCGCTGTTGTCGTTATCATCATTGTCATCGTCGTCGCCGTTATCATTGCTATCATCATCATTATCGTTGCTGTTGTCATCGCTGTCGTTATCATTGCTATCGTCATCATCACCATTGTCATTGCTATCATCATCGCCATCATCGCCATCATCGTCACAGTCGTCGCCGTTATCGTTGGCGTCTGCTGTATTGTCGTTGCTGTCGTCGTCACATTCATCATCATCGTCGTTGATGTTGCCATCGTTCGAATTGGCATCATTGCTGTTATCGTCGTTGGAATTATCGTCAGTTTCGGGGGCTTCAACGCGTGTTACGACAAGGGAGCCATCATCCTGAACTTCCACTTCCACTTTGACGGTATCGCCCACATTGAAGGGGCCATCGCGCAATACGGAAGGGTCAACAGTGAGCACCTGCCCGTTAACCGTCCACTGATTACCATCCATGGCTTCGATCACACCTGTGAACTCTACCAGAGAGGCCTGGCCTTTTCCAAGGCCAGTAGAAGGTGCAGCAGCGGCAGCGCCACATGCACTGATAAACATGGCGATCAGAGCCATCACGACCAAAAACATATAGGAAATCTTTTTCATTTTTTCACCTTTTCTATTATTTGATTGGTTATATCCAATAGTCGCAATACAGGTGAAAAAGTTACGGCTTCCTCCAATGAACCTTCAGGGAAAAGCTATGATTGTGAAAAATGATTCAAGACCGCCTACTGCGTTTGAGCATATATTCTTTGAAACTCGGCGATAAATTGGGCGGCAATGGCTTCATTATAAATAACAAGCAGCGTTTCATCGTTCCTGGTTTCGGCGCTGGCGGTGAAATTGTACGAACCAAAGATAACAATGCTTTCATCAATGATCATCACTTTATGGTGCATTTGACCTGCATTCCCATCTCGATATACATCCAAACCTGCCTGGTTGAACGGATCAAACTCCGTGCCCACATTTGAGTTGACCTGTTCGGTATCCATCACGCCTGCAACAGTGACACCATCTTCTGCGCGGGCACGGACTGCTGCGCCAATTGGGTCGGCCGTGAATGAAAACGCCATGAAATAAATGCTTTCCTTTGCAGTGTTGACAATATCCACAAAGCTGGCTTGCACATTGTCATCTGGTGAGAAATATATATCAATGGGTGTTTCATCAATCGTCACACGCGGGTTCGGAGTTTCGGAGACGATATTGTCACCGAATTTATCATCAACAAACATCTCTTCGAATTCCTTGGTGAAATTTTCAGCCACCTTTACCGAGCGGATGCGGATCATATGGTTGTTATCCTCATATGCGCCTGAATCTGTGAAGTTCGTCGAGCCTGTCCATACTTCGGAGTTATCGATGACAGCAAACTTGTTGTGCATCAGTCCTTCGCGGCGGTCACCTATAATAGGAATGCCCGCATCTTTCAAAATCTGCGGGTCACTGCGATCCAAATTATCACTCTCCATCACCACACGGACTTGCACACCACGGTCATGTGCACGGAGCAAGGCGTTACGAATGCTATTCAAACTTAAACTATAAACAGCCACATCCACAGTTAATTTTGCAGAGTCAATTGCGGCGGCGAGAGGGCCGTCTATGCCGCCAGTCTCTTGTGAAGCAAGTGGACTAGTAGGATTCGTAAAATACAATTCAAACCATCCACCATCCACACCATAACCTGAAGCGAGGGGAATATCTATCAGCGTGGTAGCAGGTTGTTCGGTAACAGAATCAGTTGGCGGCGGAGTCTGAGGCGTTGTCTTCAGCAGGTCACATGCAGTTAATAAAATCAAGATCACAAAGAACAGAGTTGAAATTTTTTTCATGGAATTCTCCCGATGGGATTATAGCGTGGATGCGAGAGTAGGCTGCTAGGCAGTTTCATTCCGAAACGGAAGATATTTGAGATAATACATAATCAAAATACAATATTTTAAGGTTAGCATTGCCGAAAAAGACAAAAACGGCTTGAATTATCTAAATTTATTTTGTATAGTGACTTCATACGAAATTTTTTTTATAAGGAGAGAATGCCATGCCCCGTTCGCCTTTAACCAATAAGTTGCAAGACATCGTTTCAGTTGTTTCTGAGGCAATGCAACGTGATGTACCCACTGATCAAGTTATTTCAGAGCGCACAATAAAATACAACTCTCGCCGTGACTTTTTGAAACTCGCTGCCGCCACCCTGGCGGCGGTTGCGTTTCAGCCGATCACCCGCTCACTTGCGGCCTCTCCGCGCATTGCCGTGGTTGGTGCGGGGTTGGCAGGCCTCACTGCCGTGTATCGTTTGAAGCAAGCTGGATATTCAGCCACTATATTTGAAGCGGCAGATCGTATCGGCGGACGTTGCTGGACGGGGCGCGGATTGTTCAACGACGATCAGATCATTGAACACGGCGGTGAATTAATTGATACGGGTCATACTCAAATCCGACAATTGGCTCAGGAACTCGGTTTGAATCTTGATAACCTTTTCAATGCAGATCCCAGCGGCCTGGAACCGCTTTATTATTTTGACGGTCAGCCTTATTCATACACACAAGCCACAAACGACCTCAAAGGCATCTGGCAGAAAATTCACAGCGACGTTTCGGCTGCGAGTTACCCAACGCAATATAACCTTTACACTGAGCGCGGCTGGGAATTGGACCATATGTCCATTATTGACTGGATCAATGAAAGCGTGCCCGGCGGCATAAATTCAAAACTGGGTCAGTTGCTGGATGTTGCCTATAACATCGAGTATGGGGGTGAAAGCAATATCCAAAGCTCGCTGAATCTGCTTTATCTGATCGGCTATTCCGGCCAGGGACAGTTGCGCATCTTTGGCCCATCTAATGAAAAGTATCATGTTAACGGCGGCAATGATCAGATCGTATATCGTATGGCAGATGCACTAACGGACCAGATCCAACTTGGTAAGGAACTTGTGGCCATCAAACAAAACCTGGACAGCACATACACGCTGACCACAAAGAGCGGCAAAAAACTCACCGATTCCACTTTCGACAAAGTGGTTTTGACAATTCCATTTTCCATCATGCGCACTTCTGTTGACTTCAGCAAAGCAGGCTTTAGCGATCTAAAGAAGACTGCCATTAATGAATTGAGCATGGGTACGAACTCAAAAATGCAGCTGCAATTCACAAACCGCCACTGGGAAAATATCGGACAGAACGGCGATACTTTTGCCGACACAGGATATCAGGCCTCATGGCATGTCACTCGCGCACAGCCGGGTGAATCTGGGATCATTGTGGATTATACCGGCGGCAATATCGGCGCAAGTTTTGGTTCAGGCACACCTGCCAACCGCGCCAGGCAATTCCTGCAGCAACTTGAACCTGTTATGCCTGGCATCACACCCCTGTGGAATGGCAAAGTCACTATTGACCACTGGCAAAGCTATAAATGGACACTCGGTTCTTACTCGTTTTGGAAAGTGGGCGAATACACCAGATTCTCAGGCATTGAAGGTGTGCAGGAAGGCAATTGTCACTTTGCAGGCGAACACACATCTGTGGACTTTCAAGGCTACCTCAATGGTGCAGTCGAAACCGGAGAACGTGCTGCAAGCGAGATCCTCGCAGATTTTAAATGAACGATCGAGATCAACAACAGGCCGCACATAGCGGCCTGTTGTATTTTAACAGGATGTATAATTGCCAGCCATGACCGAAATCAAATCGAATGCAAATCAACAGATCGCTCGTGCCGCCGGCACGGTGATGATCGCCATTGTGCTTGGGCAGATCACCGGGCTGGCGCGCAGTATTATTGTGGCGGGTACATTCGGCGCTTCGCCCGAGTTGGATGCGTTCACCGCCGCGAACCGTGTGAGTGAAACACTTTTTCTTTTGGTGGCGGGCGGCGCGCTTGGCTCTGCGTTTATTCCGACATTCACTGGGTTGCTTGCCAAAGATGAAAAGGACTCCGCCTGGCGGCTGGCTTCTTCGCTGGCGAATGCGGTCACGCTAACCCTCAGCCTGCTTGCGCTGCTATTTGCATTTTTCGCCCCACAAGTGGTGCGCTACGCGTTGGCTCCGGGCTTCTCTGAAAAACCCGAGCTCTTCGCGTTGACGGTTTCATTGCTCCGCATTCAACTCGTCTCAGCAGTATTGTTTGGTCTGGGCGGTCTGATCGTTGGTATTCTCAACGCACATAAAATTTTCCTTGTGCCCGCATTAACCCCTGCCATGTATCAACTGGGAATCATCTTTGGCGCCTTGGCACTTTCGCCTTTAATGGGAATTTACGGTCTTGCGTGGGGCGTAGTGATCGGCTCGGCACTTTACCTGCTGGTGCAGTTCCCCACACTCATCAGGCTTCTAGATGGTTCATCGAACATATTACGCAATACGTATTACGCAATACGTAATTACAGTTTTGATCTGGGAATTAATAACCTAATTGTTCGCAAAGTATTTCTTTTGATGGGACCGCGTCTGGTTGGCGTGGCGGTGGTGCAGCTTAATTTTTGGGTGAACATTCGGCTGGCTTCGCAGATGGTGGAGGGAAGTGTAGCAAGCCTGGCTTATAGTTTTTCATTAATGATCATGGCGCAGGCGGCGATTGCGCAATCTGTGGCGATTGCAGCGATGCCCACTTTTTCGGCGCAACATGCGTTAGGTCAACAAGATGAAATGCGTTCGTCGCTGGCTTCCTCTCTACGCGGAATTTTATTAATGGCAATCCCTGCCAGCGTTGGCTTGATCCTTTTGCGCGTGCCGTTGGTTTCATTCTTATTCCAACGCGGCAAATTTGATGAGCAGGATGTTCAGCTAACGGCCTGGGCCTTGCTCTGGTATGCGGCAGGGATTGTGGGACACTCCGTAATGGAAATATTAACCCGCGCGTTTTATGCGCAACATGATACAAAGACACCCGTCATCATCGGCACAATTGCAATGGGATTGAATGTAGTATTCAGTATTGCCTTTTCTAAATTATTTGAATCCGTCGGCTGGATGCCGCATGGCGGACTTGCACTGGCAAATTCATTGGCAACCGCGCTGGAAGCAACTGTGCTATTTGTTGTGATGCGCAATCGATTAAGCGGAATCGAAGGCGGTCATATTTTGCGCGGTGCTTTTCCCTCTATAATCGCGGCATTGGGCATGGGTCTTTCATTATATGGCTGGTTGTATTTTGGAAACAGCTTAAGCACATGGATTCTTGTGCCGATAGGCGTGATCATCGGCGGCGGAGTTTATCTTGGCGCGCTGTTTATCTTACGTGTGCCTGAGTTAACGTATATTACGAATGGGGTTTTGAGGAGATTGAAGAGAAGCTAAATGTCGTTGCGAGGAGGGTGCTCTTCCCGACGACATCGTACCCGTATGGGTAAGCAATCTTCTCGTTAGGTCGGAGATTGCTTCGGGCAAGAACAAGAACGCCCTCGCAATGACATGATAATTACTACGGCCAGATCACCCACTGCACGATCCCTACAGTCAAACCCAAAATGATTCCGCCAACCACCTCCAGCGGAGTGTGGCCGATCACTTCCTTTAATTCATTTTCATCCCACATATGGCCGTGCAATAATTCCTCGAATAATAAGTTGATGCGCTCCGCGTGCATGCCTGCCTGTCTGCGCACACCTGACGCATCGTGAACAACGATCATGGTGATGCCAACCGCTATAGCGAAAATTGGGTTGTCGAAGCCATGATACAAACCCACAGCCAGAGTCCCTGCAACCATCAAAGCCGAGTGTGAAGAAGGCATTCCGCCTGCTGCAAAAAACATAGCCCACATCCAACGGCGTGAACGTAAATATTCGGTGGGAATTTTCAACGCCTGCGCCAACAGCCAGCCTGCCATCACAGCCATCAATACTTTATTGTGTATCAATTGTTGAAAGATCATTCAGACTCTTCCTCGAAGGCAACGATGGACTCTCCGACTAATTTTTGCACTTTGAGTTGAGCTGACTCAAGCAAAGCGCTGCAATGCGCTGCCAATGCCTGCCCCCGTTCAAAGAGCTTCATCGAATCTTCGAGCAGATTCTGCGAAGCATCCCCTTCCAACGATTCGACAATGGCCTCCAGCTCGGCAAGAGCTTCTTCATACGATAATTCGTCCACAAGTTTGGGGGATGATTTTGATTTTGCCATGAATACTCCATAGGGTGTCACTCTGAGCGTAGCGAAGAGTCTCTACAATCTCGCAAATGACACAATTATTATTTTTTTACTTCAAACTCACCGTCACTAACGCGCACCTTCATTTCACCTTGCGCTTGTGCTACTTTGCTGACGACCTTGCCATCCACTTTGCGGGTGACGATGGCATATCCGCGCGATAATATACCTTCGGGGTTCAATGCTTGCAAGCGTTTGGACATCCCATCTACGTTGGCAGATTGCAATTGGAGGCGGTGGGCCAGCGCGGAAAATGCGCGGCGCGAGAGTTCATCGAGATGCTGATATTCGGTTTGGATGTGTCTTATCGGTGAACTATATTTTAGTTGCGAGATCAAAGAGGAAATAAAGGCCTTTTGTTCAGCGAGCAGGTTAAAGGTCGAAGTTAAGATGCGAGATTGGAGATTAGAGACCAATGCCTGCAAGTCCTGAATCGTGGTTTGAGTCGCGAGTTCGGCCGCGGCGGTGGGAGTCGGTGCGCGCAGGTCGGCTGCGAAGTCACAAAGCGTAAAGTCCGTTTCATGACCCACGCCGCAAATGATGGGCACTTTTGAATCAGCCACAGCGCGCACGACACGTTCATCATTGAATGCCCATAGGTCTTCTATCGAACCGCCGCCGCGCGCAAGCAGGATTACATCTGGCAATTGGAGATTGAGAGACTGGATGGCTTTCACAAGAGCGGGAGGAGCTTCAACGCCCTGCACGGGCGAGGGAGCGATGATAACTTGCGCAAGCGGCAAGCGGCGTCGAAGTGTGTTAAGCATGTCACGCAGCGCCGCTCCTGTTCCTGAGGTGACGATGCCAATCTTATGCAGCAATTCAGGGATGGGACGTTTACGCTCAATATCAAAAAGACCTTCAGCCTCCAGCATGGCTTTCAGCCGCAAAAATTCCTGATATAACGCGCCTTCGCCTTTCGGTTGGATAATATTGACTGCAAGCTGATAAGTCCCTTGCGGTTCGTAAACTGTGATCCTGCCGTGCGCCTCGATGGCCATACCATCCTGCAAGTTGACTCGCAGACGCAGCGCATCTGGCTTCCACATCATACAACGCAGAGAAGCATTCTTATCTTTAAGTGTGAAATAAATATGGCCTGATGCCGGCCGCGAGAGGTTGGAAATTTCACCATCCACCCAGACATCCTGTAATTCAGGATTACCCTCCAATAATTTGCGGATCTGGAAAGTGAGTTGTGTGACGGTAAGGTGAGCGGAAGAAAACAATGAAGGTTGAGACATTGGGGCGAGGATAATCGAAAATTAGGGAATGGGGAATAGTCGAAATAGCTATAATGTTACGGGGTTTAGAAATTGAGAGCTTAATAACAAGATTAGTAAAAATTTGGGCAGAAGATTTTTCGCCTATAATTATTTTCAATAATTCAAACGTACAAATGATTGTTAATTATTAAGCTTGTTCACTACAAAGAACATCAGGAGGAAAAATGGACAGATTAACTCTAGACACCAATACGCTCAGGGATTGGGCTTGGTGTGAAGGATTATCAAACGAGCAGAGATATCCATCAGAACCCGAAAAGAGAAGCGAATTGAAACATCTTTTCAATTTATTAGTTCAATTAAAAGAACAAAAAAACTGTGAACTGGGAGTCTCCAATCAGATATTCACAGATTATGGAGAAGATTTTCTGCCAACGCATATATCAAAACTCCTTGACTTTTATGTTTCTGATCGCTCCTCTATTTCAACATTTCCAATGACATTTCCATTTACCTTTATCGAAAACGAGCAAATTGACGATTTGTTCAACGTGGTTTTTCCTCAGAGTAAGCCCGATCACAAACAGTATAAAAATAATAGAAAAGATGCAATGCAATTACTTGCACACTTGATGGCTAAGAGAGATTATTTCATAACATCGGATAAAGAGATTTTAAGGTCAAATTCAACCTTAAAACAGAATTTTGGAATACAAGTTTTATCATTAAACGAGTATCTCAGCTCAAAATCATCATAGTTTTCTGCTAAAATCATCCCATCTTATGACTCACCTCTGGTCACCCTGGCGTATGACATACATTGAAAACCACGAAAAAGTAGACGGCTGTGTCTTTTGCATGGCACAGGCCTCGGCGGATGGCCCCGAAAATCTGATCGCCTTCCGCGGGAAAAACGCGTATGTGATCCTCAACCGCTTTCCTTATACCAGCGGGCATCTCATGATTGTGCCTTTTGAGCATAAGCCCGGCCTCGAAGAATTGGATTTCGAGACACGCACCGAACTTATGGAGTTGGTTTCGCATTCCATGATCGTATTGCGTGAAATCTACAGGCCGCAGGGATTCAACATGGGCGCAAACATCGGTGAAGCGGCAGGCGCAGGCGTGGTGGGTCACGTCCATATTCACGTTGTGCCGCGCTGGGCCGGTGACACGAATTTTATGTCTACCCTTGCGGCCACACGCGTGCTGCCGGAAACATTGGAGGATACATATCAGCGGGTGAAAAGGGCGTTTGGCGGTTCTTAACGTTCAAACGTTAAAACGTTTGAACGCTTTCATACCAAACGGGGGAATTTTTGGAAATGGAGAATCTATGCGAGCACCCACCAGACTATTGTCGCCAGTATTCATTGCAAGCCTATTGTTTCCACTACTCCTCACTTCATGTAGCGTAGAAGTTACGAACGCGAGTCCAGCCCCAACACCCGCCATGCAAACACAAACCGCAGAACCAACCCCTACATCCACCCCGCTGGTCGCGCCGGATGCCAATCCGCTCACAGGGTATTATGTTGAAGATCGTTCTCTCCTGGACCTGCCCGCCCTCCTCGTATCCATCTCGCATTTTCCAGTGGAGGCACGCCCCCAAGCAGGGTTGTCCTTTGCGCCCTGGGTTTTTGAAATATACATTACCGAAGGCGCAACTCGTTTTCTGGCAACCTATCATGGCAAGTTCCCTGAACCCGAAATCCCGCTCAGCGGAGATTGCATCGTACGAAGCGAGCCACTCCAGCAGGCCTCAAACACACTTGGCAACCGCGTCTGGTTGGACGAAAACGGAAATAATATTCAGGATGATTGGGAACGCGGCATCGGCGGTATATGCGTAACATTGTATGATGAAAGCGGCATGCCGCTCCAGCAAACATCCACGAACAGTAACGGCTTTTATGGATTCAACGTGGAAGCGGGCAGGTACGTTCTTGTTTTCCAAAAACCTGCATGGATGGAATTCGTGCAGAAGAACTCAGGGAATGAGAATCAAGATAGTGACGCCGATCAGGTCACAGGTCAGACTGAAGCGGTGGAGATTACCTCTTCGAATCACAACGTGGACGCTGGTTTGATTCTGTCCCCCGAAGCTGTTCCCATCTCCGAGCTTCCCGTCGCCAAAGTGGGGCCAATCCGTTCGGGGCGTTTGGTTTACGCGGACATCGCCGCCTTCTTCCCCGAGTCATGTCTTATCTATGCGTTTGCGTCGCCCGAAGTTTTGGAAGAACTTCCGATATGTTTTTTTGTGACGCACGACATTCAAGGCGGCGGGTACATGCTGGAAATCAACCAGATGCAGAAGCTGGCATACGAAAGCAAGAAATATGACGTGGATTATGCCAGCAATGCTTTTGATCCCACGCCGCCCGCGGGCGGCGTGGGCGCTTCACGCTTGCATGTGTATACTTCCTATCTCAATCAGTCTGCGTGGGTGTACGATGCCGCATCCGAAAGTTACTGGCGCTATGTGGACAATGCCGACCCTGACACGGCGGGAATCGTTCACCCGGAAGTGGATCGGCTGACAGGGCGTCAGTTACAAATTGAAAATGTGATCGTGCTCTTCGCGCAACATGATGTGATCTCCCCCACCAATCTTGATATTCATCTTGAAGAAGAGAGGACTGGTGATGCATTTCTATTCCGCGATGGACGGATGTATGATATTTCCTGGAGCACACAGCTCAGCGACGAAGAAGTACAGACGGGAAGGCACAAGCCGATAAAATTCATGAACCCTGAAGACAACGCCCTAATGCCCCTTAAACCCGGTCACACATGGATTCTGGTTGTCACGCCAGAAACATCTGTAACTGAGAGAAGTCCGGGCAGCTGGCTGCTGGAGTTTGTCCCGCCCGCTGGATCGCAGTGAAATGTAGAAAGTAGTGAGTAAATTATGAGCATCAAAGGATCGTTGAAAAAAAATGTGTTTCTTATTATTTCCGTCGTCATTCTCGCATCCTGTGCACACGAGCCAGAGACTAAAGCATTTCCAACCGCAACGCTCAACCCGAGGACAACTGCCACGCCAGAGCCCACGCAAACGGCGTCTCTGACATCTACGCCACAACCGCTCAGCACACCAATGATGTTCGGGCCCGATATCGAAAATTTCCCCTCTGACTACAACCCATTGAATGCGCAGCAAGTCGAAGATCCAAATATGTTAAAAGTACCTGCGCTGTTGGTTTCGATTTCACACTTTCCTCCCGCGGCGCGTCCGCAGGCGGGGCTGTCTTTTGCGCCGTGGGTTTTTGAATTTTATATTACCGAAGGCGCCACGCGTTTTCTTTCTGTTTTTTATGGCGAGTATCCGAAACCAGAGCTTCCCATCACTGGCGATTGCGGAATCCGTAAATTACTGTTTACTCAAACGTCAAACATCCTTGGCAATCGAGTCTGGTTGGACGAAAACAGGAACGGGCGGCAGGAATCCTATGAACCCGGTATTGGCGGTGTGTGCGTCAATCTTTATGATTCGTCGGGTAAATTTATTCAGGCCACTTCAACCGATTCAAATGGCTATTACGGCTTCAATGTGGATGCGGGCAACTACGTTATTGAGTTTGATCTGCCAGAATGGCTGGAGTTCACGAGTCAAAATATCGGGGATGAAAATGCTGATAGCGACGCCGACCAGTTATCAGGGCGGACCGAGGCGGATGTTAAGTCCTCGCTTCTTTATCTGGATGCAGGTCTGGTCCTGTCCGAAAAAGTGGCCCTGCCCATAAGCCAATCCACCAAACTGCCCACAGCAGAGGTTGGTCCCATTCGTTCGGGGCGCATGTTTTACTCGGATGTTGGAGGCTTGTTCCGCAGTTCATGTTTGATCTATGCTTTCGCATCGCCTGAAGTTTTGGAGTTGATCCCGCAATGCGTGTTCGTGCCGCACGATGAATCGAGCGGCGGAGCGATGATGTCGCTGGAAAGAATGACGAAGATCGCGGAAGATAACAAACGCCTGACGCCAAGCAACTTTAATTATTCTGGCAATCTGTTTTCTGAAGAAATGCCCGCAGGCGGCGAACCAGCGGACCAGATCAATGTGCGCGTGGCATTATTGAATCAATCAGGCTGGACCTATGACCCACTATCGGAGTCATGGCTGAGATTTGTGGACGATGCCCTGGTGGATACCGCGGGGCAACTTCACCCCGCAATAGATCGCCTGACAGGGCGGCAACTCAAGTTTGAAAATGTCATCGTTATTTTTGCCGAACATGATGTGATCACGCCCACTAATTTGGACATCCACCTCGATTTTGGCAATAGCAATTATGCATATCTATTTCGTGACGGCAAAAAATATGACATTCGCTGGAGCCTGAAAGCCCGTGAATATGAAAAGACGACGGGACGGCCCAGGCCCATTTACTTTGCCAACCCTGATGGAAGCCAGATCGCGCTCAAGCCCGGAAACACATGGATCTTCGTAGCCACGCCATATTCAATCGTATCCGATGAAGGTGACGGCACCTGGCAAGTCAGGTATATTCCGCCCGAAGGCGCGAAGTAAAATAAGCCGTGAGGGTGCGTCGCACCAGACGGGTGTGTTTAGCTTGTAAATCAGAAGAATCTTATCGAGCAAGCTTTACTCATTAAGTCTGGTGCGACGCACTTCAGCAAGGAGACCCAATGCACCCCTACGCTCTTTCACTAAAGAACCTCTTCGAGCAAAACGCTGACCCTATTCAAGCAGAGCCGATGAAGAAATACATGCGTAATCAGTTTGAATATTTGGGGATAAAAACACCGATCAGGGCGGCCTTGCAAAAGGAATTCATCAAGGGAAATGGACTTCCTCCTCTTGATAAACTCGATTCAATTTCGCACGATCTCTGGAGCCTGCCTCAACGTGAATTTCAATACACGGCAACCAGTCTGATCGGAAAGCTTGAAAACAAACTCGAGCCAGATTTCATAACCACCCTTGAATTTCTTCTCATTACCAAATCCTGGTGGGATACAGTGGATACGATTGCAGGCAATACAGTAGGCGCACATTTCAAACGCTTCCCTAAAGTACGGGAGACATATCTCAAGAAGTGGCGCAAGTCAGATAATTTCTGGCTGCGGCGCACGGCTTTGCTATTCCAACTTGGCTATAAAAAAGATACGGACTTTGATCTGCTATGTGAGATCATCAGGGAAAATCTCGGCTCGGACGAATTCTTCATCAACAAAGCCATTGGCTGGGCATTACGCCAATATGCGTGGACAAATCCTGTAGCTGTGAAAAAATTTGTGAAAGCTACAAAGGAATTGCATCCATTAAGTCAGCATGAGGCGTTGAAGAATATTGGGAAATAGACGACAGACTGTAGACGATGGGCAATTGACCGCGGTCTATCGTCCATCGTCTACAGTCATTCATTGATTCCTCATAAAATCCGCCACCTCGGCAAAACGGGATTTGAGATGCGCGGCCACGACGGGCAAAAATCCACTTTCATCGATGGCTTTGTTCATGCACCACAGCCACTGATCACGTTCGCGCTCGCCGATTGAAAAAGGCGCGTGCCGTAAGCGCAGGCGCGGGTGACCATATTTCTCAATATACAACGAAGGTCCGCCAGACCAGCCAGAGAGGAACATAAACAGTTTCTCGCGTGATCCCTTCAAGCTAGCTGCGTGAAAGGCACGGATATCCTTTGCCTCAGGTGAGGAATCCATGATGTCATAAAACCGATCCACCAGGGCGCGAAGTTCTGTCTCGCCGCCGATCAGATCGTAGAGGGATGAATTAATATCAATCATGTCGGAATTGTAATCCATGAACCAAAACCGATCATGCCGCCTTTGCAATTTTGTGGGAAAATAATCACATACACACAGGAGAAATCATGAACAAAGAGAATGAAGCCGTCATCTTAAGCGCCGCGCGAACTCCGATCGGGAAATTTCAGGGCGCATTGAATGGCATCAACGCCACCAACCTTGGCGCAATCGCCGTCAAGGCCGCTGTGGAACGCGCGGGTATCGACCCGAAAGATGTTGAAGAAGTATTGATGGGCAATGTTGTGCAGGCAGGTAACGGGCAGGCTCCCGCACGTCAGGCCGCGATCTATGCGGGCGTGCCTGCTACGGTCAGCGCAACTACTGTCAACAAGGTCTGCGGCTCGGGCTTGAAAGCTGCCATGATGTCTGCGCAGGCTATTCGGGCGGGTGATGCGGAGCTTTTCATCGCAGGCGGCATGGAGAACATGAGTCGCGCGCCATATCTTGTCAACGGGCGTTCGGGCGAATTGAAGTTTGGCAATCAATCGCTCACCGATGCCTTGCTCAACGACGGGCTGTGGGATCCATTTGAGAATTGGGGCATGGGCATGGCTGCCGAATTCATTGGGGATGAATATGAAGTGACTCGCCAGGCAATGGACGAATTTGCGCTTCGCTCTCACCAGAAAGCTGTTGAGGCTCAAGAAGCGGGACGGTTCCAACTGGAAATTGTTCCTGTTCAAATCCCCGGGCGAAAAGGTGACGTGACCATTTTTGATAAAGACGAAGGCCCACGCAAAGATACTTCATTGGAGTCACTTGCAAAACTTAAGCCCGCCTTCAAACCAGACGGCAAAGTGACTCCTGGTAACGCTTCAGCCATGAACGATGGCGCAGCAGCGGTTGTGATCTCATCCCGTGCTTATGCTGAAAAAAATAATCTCAAACCTATGGCTCGCATTGTCGGTTATACACAAGCCGCCGTGGAACCAAAATATCTCTTCGCCGCACCTGCACACGCCATACCGAAATTATTAAAAAAGGTCGGCTGGACGATGAAAGATGTCGACTTGATCGAACTCAACGAAGCCTTTGCCGCACAAGTCCTGGCAGATGGCTACGCTCTCGCCGACCAGGGCTGGGATTGGGACAAGGTCAATGTGAATGGCGGCGCGATTGCCTTGGGACATCCACTCGGCGCAAGCGGTGCGCGCGTGCTGACAACTCTCATCTATGCCTTGAAAGATCGCGGCCTGAAACGCGGCATCGCTTCATTATGTTTGGGCGGTGGTGAAGCGGTAGCGATGGCGATTGAGGTGGAATAACAAAAAATAAATGGCATACTCTGGTGGTCGAGTAGCGAGCGCACCTTGCGAGCGTATCGAGACCATCACATAAATGAATGGCTTTTTATTAACAGGTGGTCTCGATACGTGCGGGAAGAGCATCCGCACTACTCGACCACCGGGAGAATATAGAAAATGGACACCAAGGAACGCAATGAAAAGATAGAACTCTACGGGCGTGGATTCAGCTTATTGAGAGCCGCGCTGGCTGAGGTCCCGCAGGAGGCGATGTTGTTTAAGCCAGAACCCAAAGAGTGGAGCGTCTATGAGATCATCATCCACATCGCGGACTCCGAATCCAATGCTGCGTTACGTGCGCGCAAATTGATCGTTGAACCTGGCGGAGCCATCATGGCCTACGATCAGGCGCTGTGGGCAGATGTCCTAAATTATCACGAACACAATTTTGAAGACGCACTCGAAGTGACAAGGCTCGCAAGAAAAACAACATACGAATTGCTCAAGAGGCAGCCTGAGGATGTGTTCAGGCATTTCATTGTCCATCCTGAATATGAAGAACCTTATACTTTCGACAAATGGATTGACATTTATTCGGCACATATCCCAGGGCATATTGAACAGATACAGAATAATGTAAAGTTGTGGGAGGATCGATAATATGAATATCAACAACATCTTCATTATCGGAGCAGGCACCATGGGCAACGGAATTGCACAGGTTGCCGCAACTTATGGTTATCAAGTCACATGCATGGATGTAATGCCTGCCGCACTCGAAAAAGCAAAAGCCAACATCCAGAAATCCTCCGCAAAACTCTTCGAAAAAGGAGTGATCACTGAGGAGCAAAAGGAGTCCATCGAAAAAATTCATTTCGCCACAGACGTGACTCACATGGCTGAAGCCGATCTTGTCATTGAAGCCGCAACGGAAAACCCCGAATTAAAGTTCAAGATCTTCCGCGATATGGACATGCATGCGCAGGCCCACGCGATCCTGGCGACCAATACTTCGTCCATTTCGATCACCAAGATCGCGGCAGTCACGAACCGCCCGGAGCGAGTCATCGGTATGCACTTCATGAATCCCGTGCCGATGATGAAGCTGGTCGAAGTCATCCGCGGACTGGCGACCTCAGACGATACATTGACAACCGTTGTCGATGTCTGCAAATGGATGGGCAAGGAACCTGTGGAAGCCAACGACTCGCCTGGGTTTATCTCAAATAGAATCTTGTGCCCTATGATCAACGAAGCCATCTTTGCCTTGCAGGAAAACGTCGGCACGCCTGAGGCGATTGATCAAGTAATGAAGCTCGGCATGAATCATCCCATGGGCCCGCTCGCACTTGCGGACTTGATTGGCCTGGATGTGGTGCTATTCGTAATGGAAGTTTTGCAACGGGATTTAGGTGAAGACAAATATCGCCCCGCGTATTTGCTGAGGAAGATGGTGGACGCGGGATATTTGGGAAGAAAATCTGGAAGGGGTTTTTACCAGTATTAGATTAAGACCTAACAGGTTTCCACATGACACTGGCATTTCTGAATCCCTGTTCTCGCACTCAACGTGGTTAACCCACCTTAGGCAGTGTCATTCTGAGCGAAGCGAAGAATCTCTGATTTCGGGGGAGAGACCCTTCGCTCCGCTCAGGGAATCACGGGCAAGTGCGTAAGGTGAGTTGATTAACAGTGGTGCGGATAAAACCTGTCAGGTCTGCAAAGTGGCTGCCACGTTTCGTAATTGTATTTCGCCCGCTTTTGTTCTATCATTACCATAATGGATTTTTTACTTTTAGAGGAGGCCGCTATGCCCCGTAAAACTTTAGCCCAAAGCACAATATTAATTTTGTTGGCACTGATATTGCTTGGGACTCCGTCTGCTGCGCTGGCAGGAGGCGTGTGCGGCGGCACATACATCGCCGAAAAAGGGGACACAGTCGACAAGCTGGCGGCGATGTGCGGAACCTCAGCCAGCCTGATCTATGCAGCCAACCCCGGAATCAGCGCTACATTATCCGTTGGCCAGGTGTTGACCATTCCCGGCCTGAATTACAGCGCATCCGTCCCGCCCAACAGCGACCCCGCGTACTACTACAATAATTTTAGTTACTCTCCCTCAGCCGGTAACGCCAGCACCTATATCGTTCAATTCGGAGATACATTTGCATCGATTGCAAATCGATATGGAATCAGTATTGACGCTCTGTGGGGAGCGAACCCACAAATCTGGGATACCAACCTTCTATACGTTGGGCAGATGGTTTACATCCCCACTCCATTCTTCATCACCGCTCCGGGTGCGGTTGTGATATCTCCCGTCTCCACCGCAGAACCTACTACGCTCATATTCCCCGGTGACATCCCCAAAAACGCTCCACGTGGAAACGTTAGGCTGGTCAATAAGGCTAATGCAGATGTATATGTATCTCTGCGCATCACCCGCGCAAATGGGACGAGTGCAATTTACGAATATCCCGTTAGCGGCACAAAACAGGTGGAGATCCCAGCGGGTTGGATCGATTATGTGGCCTCAGTTGGCGGGGTGAAATTTACCGGCGGATTCCAACTCAAAGAAGGAACCTATCACACCCTCACATTCAACAAGAGCAAGGTAGTTGTGGATTGATGTCCATCACCAAAGCCTAAACACTGCTGGCACACCCATCCGCCCGCGGATCGCTGCCCGCACACAGTACGCCCGATTCCGCGTCGCGCAAAATTACTTGTCCCCTGCCAAAAAGCGCACGCTCATAACCTTTCACTTCATACAATGGATGTTCCATCTTTTGCAGGGCATCCATTGTTTCTTTTGGCATCCCTTCTTCGATGGCAACTTTTCCGCTTGCTTCGTCAACGTCGATGCAAAAGCGTGGGAGGTCAAGTGCGGCTTGGGGGTCAAGTCCGTTATCAGCCAATGCTGATAACACTTGCACATGTCCCTGTGGCTGCATGAAGCCGCCCATCACACCATAGGATGCGTAAAGTGAATTATCAGACTCGCGAGTGACCATCGCGGGAATAATTGTATGATACGGTCGTTTGCGCGGCTCAAGCGCGTTGGGATGATTCGGGTCGAGACTGAAATTATGTCCGCGATTTTGCAGGGTGAAACCCCAGCCCTTCGGCACCATGCCTGTGCCAAAGCCCATGTAATTGCTATTGATGAATGAACAGGCATTCCCAAACCCATCCACCACACTGAGATAAACGGTATTCGATGAAGCCACAGGCGTGCCTCGTTTCTGGTCAATCGTCGCGCGCTTCAAGTCGATCAACTTGCGGCGCTCGTTGGCATATCCCTTCGACAATAGTTCGTCCATCGGTATCTTTGAAAACGCGGGGTCAGAGACATACCATTTTGCATCCGCAAAAGCGAGGCGCATGGCTTCAATCATCAAATGCATTTTTTCAGGCGATGTCGCATCCAGCGCGGTCAGATCAAAACCTTCCAACAAATTCAACGCGATGAGTGCCGTGATGCCCTGTCCATTTGGCGGACATTCATACACGCGCAGTCCGTGATAATCCACCGAAAGCGGAGTCTCCCATGTGGAACCATGCGATGCGAGATCATCGGCGGACATGCACCCGCCCGCCTCTTTAATCACGCGGACAATTGATTCTGCAATTTGACCCTGGTAAAACCCTTCAGCTTTTTTCTCGGCAACAACCTTGAATGTTTTCGCCAGCCCAGGGTTGCGGAAAATTTCTCCAGCCTTCGGCGCGCGCCCGTCGATGGTCAACTCATGCCCATTCAATGCGGACTTCAATTGCCTATCCACACCGCGTGACCAAAAGTGGGAAGTGAGCGGTGCAACGGGAAAGCCCTCATCCGCGAGACGAATGGCGGGCGCAAGGATTTCGGCCATCGAACGCGAGCCGTGCTTTGCGATCAAGTCACACCAACCCGCACACGCCCCGGGGACAGTGATCGTATGTGCGTGGAATGGAGGCAACGATTCAGCGAGTAACCCTTCACTCTTTAGCCGATCAATTGTCAGCGCGGAAGGAGCGCGGCCCGATCCATTCAAGGCGGTCACTTGTTTTGTCTGCGCGTCAAAATACAAGGCGAACATGTCACCGCCGATTCCTGTAGAGGTTGGCTCGGTGACATTGAGCGCAGCGGCGGCGGCCACGGCGGCATCTGCGGCATTGCCGCCCTTGGAAAGGATCTCGATGCCCGCGGCAGTTGCCAGCGGCTGGGACGTGGAAACAATGCCGCGACGGCTATAAACGGGAGAACGGCGGGAGGTGAAGTTTGGGTTGGTCACTTTTATTATTCCTGTCATTTTGTAGGGACACAGCGAAACGATTGATCGTCAAAATCATTCATTAATTCGCTGTGTCCCTACTTTCTAAATTCTTTTTATGCATAGCCACGAGTATAATTCCATTCAACGAGGTGGACGATGAAAAAACTACTCTCCCTGATCTTCACAATTAGCTTAACCCTCTCCGCGTGTGGGACGGCGCAAACGCAATCCGCGCCACCTGCTCAAACCTCTACGCCGACAATAATTCTAGCATCAACACAAACTCCCATACCGCCCACTTCCACCATTACTCCCCTGCCCACCATCCCAACTTTCACACCGACATTCGATGTTTCAACAATTGTCACGGTCACACCTGTGGAGAAGGCGGAGTGTTCCGAATCACAGTATAACGAGCTTATGGATGGTCAATCACCAAATCAATCACATCCATTACTAATAGATGTGACTAACGATGGGGTACCGGACGTGTATTTTGAAGACCGTTTTGTTCAAACCGTAAATGGCTCCTGGCGAGGTATGGCAGTTTATGTATGCCTGAAAAATGAATATGTAGAATTCGGTTTAGGTGGGGCTGATAATCCACTTCACCCTTCTAATACGAGCCCGATTAATGATCTGAACAATAACGGAATTCCTGAAATTGTAGTTATTAACGATAGCTGTTGGGGGATGGGAAGATGCCAAAAACCAAGCATTTTCGAATGGAATTCAAAAGAATTTATTGACCTTAGTTATAAATATCCTTACAATGCTTTTTGGGGCGATTTATCGTTAAGTTTTGAAGATATTGACAAAAATGGAACAATAGAAATTTTGTATCACGAAGGTCCTTTACAATCAGGAGATACACTTTTCAATGGTCCTTTTAGGGAGTTCGTCAAAATCTACTCATGGAACGGCAAGGAATTTGCACCAGTCATGAAAGAAACGAGTCCACCTTTGTATCGTTTTCAAGCAATTGACGACGCAGATCAAATGACACTAATCGGAAGATATGACAAGGCCCTAGTCCTTTACAAAGAAGCAATAAACAACAAAGAACTATTTCCATACTCCTTTGAACTTTCATTTTATTACCGCGAATCTCTTGAATGGCGTTATCAACCAGAAATCGCTATTACGCCCACTCCCTACCCGCCAGACCCCGCCGAATACCCTCGCCTCGTCGCCTACGCCTATTACCGCATCATGCTCCTCCACCTCGCGCAGGGACAGGAAGCAGAGGCCGCGTCCACTTATCAAACCCTGCAAGAGACTTTCGGCACAGACCCCTACGCCGCTCCATACATTGACATGGCAACTGCATTCTGGGAGTCGTACCAGTCCACGCAGAGAATGTACGACGGTTGCGCGGCGGCAATCCAATACGCGGTGGAGCATCCTGAGATTTTGATTCCACTGGGGAGTGATTATCACGGCTGGCAAAGTCACAACTACGTGCCTACTGATGTGTGTCCGTTTCGGTGAAGAGCAGCAGTCAGTTATCAGCTTTCAGCAAACAACTAACCGCTGACGGCAGAAAGCTGATAGCTTATAATCCCTCCCATGAAAGATTTCCGTCAACTCAAAGTGTGGGAGAAGGCGCATCAACTGGCATTGGCTATATATAAAACGACAAAAGGATTTCCAAAAGAAGAATTGTATGGTTTAACGTCACAGATTCGGCGAGCGAGTATGTCCGTCCCAACCAATATTGCCGAGGGTTGCGGACAAAATACAGATGCCCAGCTTGCCCGTTTTCTACAAATTGCAATGGGTCCGCCAGCGAAACGGAATATCAATTACTTCTTGCCCACGATCTTGAGTTCCTCCCAAATGAACAATACCAAAAACTTAATGCCGATGTCACAGAGGTGAAACGTATGCTCACATCCTTTATGCAAACCTTGCGGGCTGACCGCTGAAAGCTGAAAGCTATATGACTGAAAGCTTTGATTATGTAATTATAGGAAGCGGCTTCGGGGGAAGTGTTTCAGCCATGCGATTAACCGAAAAGGGCTATTCCGTCCTCATCCTTGAAAAAGGGAAACGATTCGAAGATAAAGACTTCGCAAAATCAAACTGGCAATTCTGGAAATATATTTGGATGCCTGCCATCTGCGCGCATGGTATTTTGCAAATTGCGATTCTCAAGGGTGTGATGGTTCTGCATGGAGCAGGCGTGGGCGGCGGCAGTTTGGGATATGCCAATGTATTGGAAATTCCGAACGATAAAACCTTTGCCACACCTGCCTGGAATCAAAATGTGAAATGGGGAGAGGTGCTCAAACCGCATTACGAGACCGCAAAGAAAATGCTTGGCGTTTCGCGCAACCCTAAATTATGGAAAGCGGATAACACCTTGAAGGAAATCGCGGAAGAACGCGGCATGGGTCACACCTTTCGCGCGACGGATGTGGGCGCATATTTCGGCGAGGCAGGCATCACTGTGCCCGATCCATACTTTGGGGGCGAAGGCCCTGAACGGGCGGGATGTCAACACTGTGGCGGATGCATGGTGGGATGCAGACACAATGCGAAGAACACATTGCCGAAGAATTATTTATATTTTGCAGAGAAGAACGGGGCGAAGGTGGCTGCTGAAGTTGAAGTAATCGACGTTAAACGTTCAACGTCGAACGTTCAACGTTATGAGGTTACCTATCAATCCTCCACTTCTCTCTTCAAGCGTAAACAGACTGTGTATGCTAAGAATGTGATCTTTTCCGCAGGCGTGATGGGGACGATGAAATTGCTCTTGAATTTACGCGATGTGAAAAAGTCATTGCCGAATCTTTCTCCGCGGCTTGGCGATATGGTGCGCACAAATTCTGAGGCCTTACTGGGTTCGATTGCGCGCAAGTCTGATATCAATTATTCAGAAGGCGTTTCCATATCCTCGATCTTCAACGCGGATGAAGTGACTCGCATCGAGCCTGTGCGTTACCCTGACGGTTCTTCGCTCATGCGTTTTCTCGGCGCGCCGCTTATCTCGGATGTAACCAGCATCCAGGCGCGCATTATCCGTTCGCTGACCTGGGCCTTCCGCAACCCAATGGATTATTTACGCGCGATGGCTCTCCCAGGCTGGGCGCACAACACCACTATTTTGTTGGTCATGCAAAACGTGGATAACTATATGAAGCTGCGTGTGGGACGAAGTCCGCTCACGCTCTTCCGCCGAGGCCTGGTCGCTGAACGAGAAACTGATCGTGAAATCAGCGCGCGTGTGGATGCAGGCCATGATGTGACGCGTGAGTTTGCAAAACGAATCAACGGTGCGGCGCTTGGTTCGGTCACCGAAAATGTTTTCAACCTGCCCACCACCGCTCACATTTTAGGCGGCGCGCCCATGGGACGAAATATAGAAGAAGGGGTGATTGATGAAAACTTTGAAATTCATAATTACAAAGGCTTATATATTATCGACGGTTCGATCATGCCTGCCAACCCGGGTGTGAATCCATCGCTGACGATCACAGCGTTGGCGGAGTATGCAATGAGCAAAATAGGTAAACGGGCTGAATAAGATGAAAAATCGTAAACCGATAATAGTTCTTTCTATTTTTCTGGCTTCCGTATTCATTGTGACACAATTTGTTTTCAGCACGACCTCCACCGGCGGAGGATGGTGCTCGCCTTATCTCGGAGCGCCTGCGGAATTGGGACATGCGGCTTATCAATTTGTCAATTACGGGTTCCCAATCCCCTTCCTGACGCTTGCAAATGAAAATTGTTTCGAAGCACGCTCAACCACCTATGAATGGTCGCCAATCGGTATTATCGTAGATATCTTATTGCTGGCAATGATTGCGTTGCCCATCTGGATACATCTTCTGAGCAGAAGGAGACAAAAGAATTCCCCGCAATGATGTGGGGGTTTTTCTTTTAATAGAGCTTAAGTAAGGTAAGCGTCACCATACTCCCGTTGTGTCATGCTGAGCGACAGCGACACATGCACCGCGTTGCGGATGCAGTGCGGTGAGCATCTCAGATACGACAAACGAGACCCTTCGGTCGCGAAGAACGCTCCCTCAGGGAGACACAATGCAGTTTTTTTTATAAAGGTAGCAACTTGGATTAAGTATGTCGTTGCGAGGAGGGTGTATTTCCCGACGACATCGTACCCGCATGGGTAAGCAATCCCTACTTCCGAACGGGAGATTGCTTCGGGCTAACGCCCTCGCAATGACGGGATAGAGGCGTTATCTCACCGGTTCCAGAAAATAATTGGGAAAATTCAACGGTGCTTCGGCGGACCAGCCTTCACGCCCATCTTTCATGCGCAGGTTCCACCATAGATAAGCTTTGGGAGGGTCATCCCCTCTGATCGTGCAGACGGGGCCGCCGATTACTTCCATTTCGGTGCCGGGCTTATTAGTGCGCTGAATTGAATTATTCAAGCCGGGCCCAGTGCGGAAGTTTAACCAATCCAGCACACGGACGGTGGCTCCAACTTGAATCCGAGTCGGGTTCGAGGGACACTCATTTGAAACAGGAGGTTGCGCTGTGGTTGAAGGGGTCGGTTCCGGGGAGGTCGTCGGTGTGGGAGTTGAAGGTGCGACCTCGGTTTGAGTGGAGGTAGAGGTGACACTGACTGTCACAGTGGCGGGAATTCCCGTAGATGTGGCTGGCAGGCTCGGAGTCGGAGAAGGAGGCGGTTGGGTGGTCATCGTAGGAAGAACAGCCCGTTCAGTCACTGTCATTTCAAGTTCAGCGAATCGTATTTGACTCTCCTTCAAAAGAAGAATAATCAAAATGATCGTCAGGATTATGGCGACGATCAGCTTGAAGAGATCATAGCCCGGCACATATCTTGACCCACCTTCCTGATTCATGCGGATTGCTCCTGCTTTTTTTGATCTGCCAGCTCCCGGGCATGGCGCAGGATCGCCCGTTCATTAATGAAGCGCTGCAACAAATCGCCCAGCGCCTCTTCGAACTCATCGAGCGTGAGCTCTGCCAGTTGTTCATATTTATAAATTCCCGCGCCATTCAATCGCTTTGCAATTACAGGCCCAATGCCTTTGATCTTCTTAAGGTCATCTGCATCGGCAGGCGCAGTTTTATAGCGTAGCTTCTGTGTGGGAACAGGCGCTGAGGCAGGTTGTGCTTTCTGCTCCGTTTGTGGGCGGCGCCAATAGAACCAGTCAATCACCCATTCGATCAACCATCCGATCAATAACCCGAAGACTAGAGCAATGGCAATGTTCATGGCTGTTCCTTTAAGATGAAAGCAAAACTGGAGAGATATAAAATTATAACTGATGCAGGCCAATAGAATGCAAAAATAGAAGGTCACTTATAGGTCAGGCTATGTGCCCATTTATAGGTATGCAGCCTGACGCATATTTGAAACATAAGTTTTGGCAGGTTACAAACCTGCCCTACAATTACTGATTTCCGTCATTGTGAGGGCGTTCTTGCTCTTGCCCGAAGCAATCCCAGCCACAATTTTGAGATTGCTTCACCGCCAAAGAGCAAAAACGGCGGCTCG
>NZ_JBXMTI010000165.1:0-25581 GCF_057083605.1 Candidatus Villigracilis sp.
CCAATACCGTGGGCTGCTTCTACCATTGGCAGTTCTTTAATATTATCTGCAATAAATTGAGCAAGTTCGTTCTTCTTAGAAGGCTTTTTAGGGTTCATATGTTCTCCATATTCAATGCTTCATAATCCCTTGACAAAAACCATATTACCGTCGTACAATTCGCCAACAGCGAACAAAGTTCGTCAAATACGTGCGCCGCCCAAAATCTTCAAAACCTGTATTGAGACCACATGAGCAACGATAAAATATCGGGATTAGCTAACAAACCCATCATACGAGGACGGCTAAAGGGCAATGAACTTCGAAAGCTCTCAGGATTATTAGACATGCTCTATACACCTTCTGAACTTGCTAAAGCAATCGGCTTCACACGACGGCAGGTGTATCGAGCTTACTTACCTCTGGGCTGCCCAAATGAAAAAGATGAAACTGGTCACATCTGGATCAATGGTCAAGAATTTCGCAAATGGTATCGGGCAAAATATAGAAAACAAAAGCTTGATGAAAATGAGGCATATTGTCTGGCATGCAAATGTGCAGTTCCCTTAATAAATCCAATTGAGCTTCATAAGGGCAACTATCGTTATTGGTCATCCAAGTGTCCAAATTGTGGCAAAAAATTATCCAAAGCAATAACCAATGCAAGGCAGAAATGATCAATAGAAACAACAAGAAAATGGTGGATGAGTACCTGGCTTATAAAGAGAAGAATGACAGACTCGACCACAAATCAATTCGAGTAGAAAGATCAATATCTGTTCACTACCTCACCTGGTGTGGTGAAACAGATTTTGCAAGAGCGCCAAGCCTGAATTTCACTTTTATTGACTATGTAGAGCAATTACATCGTTCACAGAACTATAAGAGAAAGTTAATTACCTCAGCGAAATCGTTCTTTGAATGGGCATCCATACACAGAAGAGGACTTCGCTCAATGAGTCCAGCATGGCTGCATACATTTAAGTTAAAATTCTATCCGAAAGAATTTGACGACGAGAATACAATTTCAAAGGATGAGATCGTTCTTATTTCAAAATTGCCCACCGAGTCCTTACTGGAACAAAGAGTCCAGGCAGGCACCTGTTTTCTTTATTTATCTGGCATGCGGGTTAGTGCTTTCACTTCAATGCCGATCAAGGCAGTAGATCTTCAAAAACTGGAAGTAAGACAGTCTCCAAGTCTAGGAATGATCACCAAAAATAAGAAGTCAGCCACTACCTATATTTTGGATATAAAAGAAATCTTTGAAATCGTCCGTGAATGGGATACCTTTGTGCGGTCCAGACTGCCAGTAGATGGCTACTGGTTCGCACCGCTTCTACCCACAACCGGTGAACTTGATCTCAATCCTGCAAAAGCGAACGAGAATCGTTCCAACATCTTTCGGAAGAATCTGAAGAAATGGTTGGTCAGGAATCAGGTCACGCTTCATTCGCCCCATGCGTTTCGCCGCGGTCATGCAAATTTCCTCTTCGATCACGCGTCCGATATCGGCGACATAGACGCAGCAAGAGAAAACTTAATGCACGACAACCTGGCTACAACAGAACTTTATGCTCGCAAGAGAAGAGCACAAATTAAGAGCCGCATTCAGAACATGGTCCATCCAACCGCAAGTTCTGGTGAAAGTCTGGATTTACATACCAAGGTTTCCCACGTCGAGGAAAAAGTGGAATTACTGTATCAATTGTTAAGGAGCAAAAATGGAAATTAGCATGGTAACAAATGCCCTAAAAATAGTGGATAAAAGTGGGCCCAGCAGGATTCGAACCTGCAACCAAAGCGTTATGAGCACTCTGCTCTGCCGTTGAGCTATAGGCCCGTTTCAGTAAGAATAACCAGTAATCAGTGGGCCAGTACTACGTCACTGGAAACTGATTACTGGTCACTGAACACAGAGCGGGAGATGGGATTCGAACCCACGAATATCAGCTTGGAAGGCTGATGCCTTACCACTTGGCGACTCCCGCGAGAGCCTGATTTTACTTTGATGCTCAAAGCCAGTCAAGCACCTTGACCGTTCCCCCTACATTACAGTAAAATACCACCCGCTCAAGCAATGCTCTCGTAGCTCAGTGGATTAGAGCGCTTGCTTGCGGAGCAATAGGTCGCAGGTTCGAGTCCTGCCGAGAGCACAAAAAACCGCCTTTCATACCGAAGGGC
Source organism: Candidatus Villigracilis sp. (assembly GCF_057083605.1). Lineage (NCBI taxonomy): Bacteria > Bacillati > Chloroflexota > Anaerolineae > Anaerolineales > Candidatus Villigracilaceae > Candidatus Villigracilis > Candidatus Villigracilis sp. The sequence goes on from NZ_JBXMTI010000165.1 coordinate 2,164, forward strand.
GGTTTTGCGTTAACGATGAGTTTAGGAGTAATTATGTTCTTTTGTGTTTATAATGGAAATCATGAATAAGAAAAAACCACATATTCTTTTAACTAACGATGACGGTATCCGCTCCCCGGGTTTATGGGCAGCGGCCAGTGAGCTATCCAAAATTGGTTATGTCACTGTGGCCGCGCCGCGTGAACAATCTACAGGCATGGGGCGCAGCCTGCCCAGCACGTCGGATGGGATCATTCGCAAGGAACTGGTGCAGGTCAACGGTCAGGAGTGGAGCGTTTATGCAGTTGGCGGCTCCCCAGCCCAGGCCGTCCTCCACGCCGTTTTGGAGATCGTCCCGCATAAGCCTGATCTGGTCGTCTCTGGGATCAATTACGGTGAAAACGTTGGCCTGGGAATCACCATCTCTGGCACGGTGGGCGCAGCCATGGAAGCCGCTGCAATGGGATACCCTGCGCTGGCGGTTTCTCTTGAAACGGAAGCGCATTATCACCTGACCCATTCGGAAGATATTGATTTTAAAACGGCGGGATATTTCGCGAGCTATTTTGCGAAACTGCTTTTGGATAAAAAACTTTTTGACGGTGTCGATCTGCTGAAAGTGGAAGTGCCGAGTCATGCCACGCCTGAAACTGAGTGGCAGATAGCAAGGCTTTCCCGCCTCCGATACTATGAACCGTTCCCCGTCGAAAGAGAATCCTGGGATGTGCCCGGCAGCATTTCCTACAAGCACGACACTAACATGGCCGAAGACCTGGAAGACACCGACGTGTACGTTTTGCGAAAGAAAAAACTAGTAGCCGTTACGCCGTTGAATTTGGATATGACGGCGCGCGTGGATCTAAAAGAGTTTGAAAATTATTTGCGGAAATAAAAGTACGGCGACATTCATGTCGTTCTATTGCGAGATTCTCTACCGTACATTTCTCTCGTAAAAAACCCTAAAGGTCTTTTTGGGAATTCTCAAATTCACGAAGGGAAAGCAGACCTTTAGGGTTTCTGTGTACGGTAAAGAATTGCGAGATAAATCTCGCTGTACCTTAAGCGCGGATCATCGTCAATAACATTTTGAATTTTTGTATGGCCTTCAATGCGTGCGGTTCATCCGCAGGCATGATGATCGCATCTCCCATTTCCAACTTAAACGGCTGACCCGAAATAGTCACCTCGGCTTCGCCTTCAAGGATATGAACCAACGCGTCGTAAGGCGCGGTGTGTTCGCTTAAGCCTTGATCCTTGTCGAATGCAAATAGCGTGACGTTGCCCGCCTCTGCCTTGGTGATCTGACGGCTGACAACTGAGCCTTCTTGATACCCAACCATTTCTGCGATGTGTAAAATCTGTGATTTTGGTGCAGTTGACATGTGTCCTCCGATTTATTTTTAGATTTCTTGTAAAAGTCAACAAAAACATATTGCTCCAGGCGGCGTCTCGCCGCCGAGGACGGCGACGAGAGCATTCGTGCAATAGGTCTATTGTTTTTCCTCAGGTGGTTTGACGGAACGAAATTCCCTGAAAAGCAAAAGGTCATAAATGATCTTCAATCCGCCGGCAAGGAAAAAAGGCAGGCTAAACAAAACAGGGATGCTAAAAAAGATTCCTGTCAGCGATGGTGAAACGGCAGCACCGACAGAACGGGCAATGGCGGTAACGCCCGCAGCGGCGGACCGTTCGTCGGGCGCAACAACAGCCATCGTGTAGGATTGACGCGTGGGCACATCCATTTGAGAAATGCTGAAGCGCAGGAGCAGGAGTCCGATGGCGAGGGGCAGGGACGGCATCAGCGGCACAAGCATCAACAAGATATTAGATGGAATATGCGTGAAGACCATGGTGTTGATCAGACCAATCTTTTCAGCAATTTTTATCGCCGATAAGGCTGAGATGCCCGCGAGGATGTTGGCAAAGAAGAAGATACTCCCCAGAACTCCTGAATCAACACCAAATTTAATATGGAACCAGTAAGCCATCATACTCTGCACAATCAAGCCGCCTGCAAAAGCATCGAGAGCAAAAAGCGCACTTAACTTCATCACCACTTTCTGCGAGCGATGCAAGCCAAACATCTTTTTGATTTCAACTTCTGTTTTGGAGTTGATAACTTCAATGGCCGGGGATACAGATAGAAATAGGATTGTCAGCAACAGGCCGCCGAGGGCATAACCCATCAAGATAAAGCGATAAGATTCCAGATCAGACCAGCCGTTTGTATGTAATATTTGCGCCAGCCATCCGCCAGCCAGCGCGCCAGTGGCAGTGGAAAATGACCCAACCAGGTTATACCAGGCGAAGGTCTTCGTCCGCTTTTCATTCGAGACCAATTGAGAAAGCCCCGCCTGTTCAACAGAAAGAAATGGCCCGATCTCGTTACCGCTTGGGCTGATCACCCCAATGATCGCGGCGGCCATCAACACGATGATGTTATTGGTGATGATAAAAACAATTCCTGCTCCCAGCATGAGTAATGCACCGATCAGTAGTGTGCGTTTGCGTCCAAATCCATCGGCATGAGTGGTGAGCCAGAGGGTAATACCTGCATCACCGGCCAGCGTAAAGGTGAACAACAAGCCGATCTGTTTTTCGGTGAGGCCAGTTTCAGCCAGGTAAAGCACAAGAACAACCGAAAGAAAGCCGTAACAAAACAGGCGGATAATGCGTGTGGTGAATAGCAGAATGGTGTCTTTGCGATGGGTCATTCCCAACATCCTATTGGTAAAAATGGTTTTATCTTCGTACATTATAGACGGCTGCATTCGATTACGGCAGGCCTATGCCATAGGGTCTTTATGTGCTGCAATAAGAGATTCTTCGCTCCCCAGAGGAGTATCGGGGGCTCAGAATAACACATGATATCCCCTATATGATTAGGGGAGAACTCCTCTGACCGATTACCCACAACCTTTATACAATAAAGTCAAACCTTGAAAGTTGATGAACGTCCGGTGATGAAGTCTTTGCCTGAACTTCAAATGATATATGACATTTATGCTCTAAATTAGGTGTATTTCAGTACTAACCCTCAAGGCTTGAATGTTATAAGATACATCAATCAAAGGAATCGTTCTCTCTTTTAAAATGAATTCAATATCTCAAAAGGAGTTTGTATGAAAAAGCTACTGTTCGTAATTTCCCTGCTCGTTCTTGCCTCGCTGATCCTTTCAGCCTGCGGTACGCCTGCCCCTGTTGCAACTGAAGCACCTGCTGTTGTGACCGAAGCGCCCGTTGTGGCAACTGAACCACCTGCGCCCGCTTGGGAAGCCCCCGAGGGCGCATTTGTCGCCATTCCTGTAGACGCTGCTCCCACCCTCGATGGCGTTGGCGATGAAGCCTTCTGGGCTGATGCCGAAGAGACCGTTATTGATGTAGATGGCGGTTACGGCGGCTTTGAAACCAAAGTTCATCTTAAAGCAGTTTACACTGCGGACAGTGTTTACTTCCTGATGACCTACGAAGATCCCACCGAATCCTGGTTCCGCTCGCCCTGGCAGAAACAGGAAGATGGCACATGGAAGAAAGTCTCCGACCCAGAGGATAAAGGCGGCGACAACAATCTTGTTTACGAAGATAAGATGGCTTTCATTTGGAACATCAATAACAGCATTGAAAAATTTGAAACCAAGGGTTGCTATACCGCCTGCCATGACGGTGAGAATCCCGATGAGAAGCCTTACGGAAATAAATATACTCCCGGTGAAGGTCAATTGGGCGATATCTGGCACTGGAAATCCATCCGCAACCTGAATCAAATTGACGACCAATATGTGGATTGGAGCACCTACGAAGCTCGCAAAGACGCTGATAACGGAAACAAAGAAGCCGGCCGCAAGAGCGACCCCAAAGAATCTGGCGGCTATTCAGATAACTATGGTTCCATGGTTGACCCCGCTGATTCCACCAAGACCGTAGCAGACAAAACCATCCCTGGCTTCACCTCTCCCAACATTGATATGACCACTGGCGCACCCGGCTATATTCTCGATAGCGAAAAAGTCGCTCTTGACCAGGCCGCTTTGGATGCACTTCCCGTTGGTTCTTATATTCCTGGCATCGTGAAGTCCGAGATCGTTGGCGACCGCGGCCAGATCTCAGCTGGATGGAAATGGGCCGATGGCGTATGGACACTCGAATTTGGCCGCCTGCTCGACACCGCCTCCGAATACGATGTGCAATTCACCGATCTGACCGCCTCTTATTACTTTGGCGTAGCAGTCTTCGAGAATGCACAAGTCCGCCACGCAACACAGACCGCACCTTCCTTCCTGGTCTTCAAGCCCTAACTTGTTTCTCCTTTGAAAACAGGCTGGAGGAAATATTTCCTCCAGCCTGTCATTTTTTCGGAGTCAAACGTCTCCCGAAGTTTCCCCAATCATTCCTTCCCCATTCTTTCAAACAAATGATGCTCGTATGCATAAGCCGCAAGTTCGATGCGGTTGTTCAAATGCAATTTCTCGAACATATTGCTCACATAATTCCCAACAGTCTTCTCGCTCAAATTCAACAGCTTGCCAATCTCTGCATTCGTCCTCCCTTTTGCAAGATGCAGCAACACATCCATCTCACGGTCTGAAATTTCTCGGAAGGCATCTTCCTCCGCCTTCCTCTCCGCCTCGCGGACTCGTGACAGTAACCGCGCCGTTGTGGATGGATCAAGAACCGCTTCGCCCCTAGCCGCAGCCTGTATCGCCCGAATCAGCTCTTCATTCCCGACTTGTTTTAACACATACCCAACCGCACCTGCATTAATGGCGCGCATCACCAATTCATCATCTGCAAAGGATGTGAGCATCACCACTTTTATTTTTGGAAAGTGTGCCGTGATCTGACGGGCCGCTTCAATGCCACCCTCACCTGGCAGCCGAATATCCATCAGGACAACATCGGGATTAAGTTTCTCCGCAGCTTTCACCGCCTCCCCGGCAGTATTGGCCTCCCCAATCACTTCCATGTCAGGCTGATCATTGAGCAGGGTCATTAAGCCAAGGCGAACGATATCGTGGTCGTCCACAAGCAGGATGCGGGTCTTTGTCATATTAATCTTTCCAGGGGATTTCAAGAGTTGTCATCAGACCTTTGTTATTCTCGAATTCTATTTTGCCATTCAACAAACGTGCACGGTCACGCATGTTCCTTAAACCATATCCATTGGTCGCATTGGCACGCATACCTACACCGTCATCCTTGATCTGCACTTTCAGAAACTCACCCGTATCACTTGCATGGATGTTGACATTCGAAGCCTTTGCATGGCGCACGATATTTGCCATTGCCTCATTCACAATGGCATATACGTGGCTGGCGCGAATCGCTGAAATGGATTTATCCTTGCCCAGGTCATCTTGAATCGAAATACTCACCATTGTATTGTAGTTGGGATTCTCGGCGATCTTCTGCAGCAATTCAGGTAGGGACTCCTGTACTGTCTGGGCGTGGGAATGCAACTCGGACAGATTCCGCCTCAAGTCCACGATTGAATCGCTGAGCGCAATGACAGCTCGTTTAAGGCGTTTATCCAATTCGCTCTCAGGCTCGGCAATACGCGCAGCGGATTCTACCAGCAGCCCCGCTGTATATACTTTTTGGATTGCACCATCATGCAGGTCGCGGGCGAGGCGTTCGTGCTCCGCATTGATGATCTGCTGTTGTTCAAGCTGCTCAATTCGGCGTTCGGTTTCCAGCTCAAAAACCTCCAGGGCGCGAATAATAGTAAAGGCGATGATCATCCCCACCAGCGAGCGGAAGACGAGCGGCGGCGCACCAATCAACTCTGTGAACGTCTCTGTGTTTACGATGTTGCCCGGGAAAAAATCAACAGGAGGAACAACAAGCCCGCCAAGCACTGCGTACACTCCAATGGAAAGCCCGGCAATTCGAAACATTTGCACGATCTTTGGCACATTCAAAGGGCTAATGCGCTGCAAGGTCTGGATTCGCAAACCATAGGCGGCCAACATGCCGCCGGGAAAACCGATGAGATATCGCGCCAACGCGTTGGCGATCCGCCTCCATTCACGGTCAATGGGGTCACCAGGAAAAATGAAAAAGGCAATAAAAGCCCACACAACAAAGAGTGCAATGGATTGCCAATGAAAACCGCGTATGCTTTTGCTGGAAGGCAGCACTGTAATTCCAAATTCAAAAAGACAGGTAAATGAAGCCGCCAGCAATATCTTGTGAATAAAATATAGGATCCGCATGGTGGTCTCGCTCAGATATTCTCCTTGAATGGGAATGAACAGGTCGCCCCATTCATAAAAACCATGCACAATACCAAATGCCGCCAGCCAGAACAAATTACGCGCCAGGTCCAACCGCGAGGATTTACGAGTTTGCAAAATGATCGCAAAGCCTAATAGAAAAAAGACCAGTCCGTAAACAAAGAAGATGATCTCACGGTTCAGCTCAAAAAATTCAGGGAATGTGATCATATTTTAAGTTTTTTCACCAGAGGTACCCATAAGGTACGATGTACACGGGATAAACAAAGATATTCAATTGAAAACCTGCATTGCCCTGCATGTTATCTTAAATCTCTGTTTATCTTTGTTCATCTCCGGTTAAATTTTATTTACTTTTAGCCACTTCCAGCCTGCACCACGCATACAAGGCATCATAAACTTCAAATTGATGTTCAAGGTTTTCCATATCTTCGGGGAAACGCAGGCTGTATCCTGAAGCAATCGCTTCGAGGCCGCGGGCGATGGGATCGGTATCAATATCCTCAGCCACATCTGCCGCATGGACGATCTTTGCCAGGCGTAAAAGACCGGGTTCCTTCAAATCATATTTGACGATGATGGACTCAAATGAACAGCGTCCATCCACATGACCAAGTTCCACTCCAGGCACATCATATGGGATTGCACCAGTCGCTTTGGAAACTTTTTCGATCTGACTGGCGGGAGCAAATAGAAACTCGGCTTCGTTATCGATAAAGCGGGTGATCAGCCATGGACAGGCAACTCGGTCAACGTGAACGTGGGAACGGGTGATCCATTTCATGATGTTTCTCCTTTTTTTATCTTGTAGGGACACAGCGAGTCGTTTTATGGTTGTGACGATGGTTCGTCCTGCTGTGTCCCTACATTTCATTTGGCGATTCTAGTTTTTGGCAATCAACTCTTTCAATATCGCCAGAGTTTCCTGCTTTCCACCAACTCCATTCTCGCCACCGGGCCCCACACAGGATGGACAGCCATCTTCGCATTCACATTGACTCACCAATTCAAATGCGCGTTGAATTAACTCATCATGAATTTCAAATAATTTTTGGCCGAAACCGATCCCTGCGGGGACAAGATCATAAAGGACAACGGAAGGTTGGCCGCTGACCGTGCCCGTGGGGTCTGTGTGGACTCCCAGATCGCGGGTATCACACATCAAAAATAACGGAGCGAGGTTGCCAAGCACAAATCCCAAGCCAGCCAGCCCGCTGCGGATGCGGACGTTTTGTTCCACTTTGTGATGACAGCTATGGCAAAGAGTGGTGAGGTTTTCCAAACGGTTGGCTTGTTCACGGGAAACATCTCTCGATGTTTCGCTCCGAAAAAAGGCGCGGAATGGGGTTTTGTGATGCACGTCATGCTGCCGATTGGTTTCCACCGCGCCGCAGACCTGACATTGATATTTATCACGCGCGCGCACGCGGTCACGGATCTTGGGCCAGTCGGGGCCGTAGTCGTTCGGGTCGTTGGACCAGATACCAGCGTCGCGCAGAAGCGAGAGAGTCGCTTCAGAAAGTGAAAGCCAGTAGCCAGTGGTCTGCAATTCGGAGGGGGGCATATCCAATGGTTCCTGTCCCAAATTTTCGTTCGTGAACCAGCGGATCTTTCGAAAGCCAACCACTTGAGTCGTGACTTGAATTTCGCCATATGCCTTGTCACCGCCGGGGACGGCGGCCTGATCATTCACGGATAAAACCTGAACCTCTGAATTCTTTTGCGCTTCGGTGTAGTAATCCAAACCGACCGGCGCCAGTTGCGCGACATGGTCTTCAAGGTTGAATTCCTGCACAAAATATTGCTGGGCCTCGTGCATGTAGATCGCGCCTGGGTGGACCATCCACGCAGCGGATTCGCCATCCACAGTGCCAATCGTCAATGGCCTGCCGTCGTCGGTTACGCTTTGCAGCACAACACTTTGCGGCGAAGCAGACCGCAGTGAAATATTCGCGGCGGGATATTCGTCCTTCATCCAATAATATTTTTCATTGGAGAAATGCGACTCTTGATTGGCAACCAGAAATTCGAGATATTCATCCAGCAATTCATCGGAGATACTTCCGAAGCCCTCCCCTTTTTGAAAAGGCAATTCGAACATGGCACAGCGTAAATGTTCGAGCAAAATCAAAAGATGATTCGGGTTCACCAATGCCATCTCCGGTGAACTGCCGAAAAAATATTCAGGATGATGCGCAAGGAATTGATCAAGCGGACTGGGTGACGCAACCAGCACAGATACAGCAGGGTCATCGCCGCGACCCGCCCGCCCCGATTGCTGCCTCGCGCTTGCGATGGTGCCCGGATACCCGACCAGGACTGCCGCGCCCAACCCACCGATGTCGATTCCCAGTTCAAGCGCATTCGTGGCAACCACGGTTTTGACCGAGCCATCCCGCAGACCCTGCTCGATCTCACGGCGGTGTTGAGGGAGGTAGCCGGAGCGATAGCCGCGGATTTGAGAATTGGGAGTCGGGAATCGGGAATCGTAGAGGGAGTCCCCATTCCCTATTTCCGATTCCCGATTCCCCTGAAGGTACGTCAAAATAATTTCAACACTTCTACGCGTTCTGGCAAAGACTACACTTTGAATATTCCTTGCCAGCAAATGATTCGCCAGCCTCACGCTTTCCAGCAGGCTGCTTTTTCTTAGTCCCAGCGCTGCATCTGTAACGGGCGGATTGTAGATGATGAAGTGGCGTTCGCCGCGGGAGGAACCATCATTGTCTATTAATTCAACGGGTTCCTCGATCAATTTTTCGGCAAGCTCTCTTGGGTTACCAATCGTTGCCGATGCAAGGATGAATTGCGGCTTCGCTCCATAAAACCCCGCCACGCGCTTGAGCCTGCGAATGACATTGGCAACATGCGAACCAAAGACTCCGCGATAGGTGTGAGCCTCGTCAATGACGATATATTTCAAATTGGAGAAGAAGTCGCTCCAGTTGGCGTGATGAGGGAGAATGCCGGTGTGAAGCATATCGGGATTGGATAAGACGATCCGAGCATTTTTGCGGATGGAAGAGCGATTGGATTGAGGGGTGTCGCCGTCATAGATTGACGATTTTAGATTTACGACACCTGCACTTGCGTACGGTGCAAGTGTTGACGATTGAAATGATTGAAGATTAGAGTATTGGTCCTGCGCCAAGGCCTTGGTTGGAAAAAGATAAAGTGCGCGGGCTTCCAGGTTCTGGAGCATGGATGCCAGCACGGGTAGGTTGTAGGAAAGAGTTTTTCCGCTGGCTGTACCAGTGGCGAGGATGATGTTGTTTCCTGCGCGTATTTCATTCCACGCGGAGAGTTGATGGGAATAGAGCGAGCGAATACCACGGGAGGATAATGTCTCTCGAAGTGGAGCAGGCAGATCGGTCGGGAAGGGATGCGTTTGCGCGGGGCGCGCGGGAGTTGTCCGCCATGCATAAAAGTTCGGCGCGGTGTCTGGGTCCTGCTTCCAAAAGTCAAATAAAGAGGAGAGAGTGTTCAAAGGTTTATTGTGCAACTTGCACCACTGGTTCCTCGCCAGTCGTGTGCAGGGAGCGGAACGCCCAGGCGCCAATTCCGAACGGAACCCAAAACGTAACCGTGCGATAAGTGAGCGTGATGACCACCGCCTGACTCCAATTCACATTCAAGGAAGCCAGCGCAATGGGCATCAGTCCCTCTACAATGCCGATACCCGAAGGCGTGGGTGAAACGATCAGGAAAAGATATGCGAGTGAAAATCCTGCAATGATGGTGCCTGCCGAAAAGGGCACTTCAAAGGACAGGAAGGCGCAGATCAGAACCAACATCAACAAGGACTTGCTGAAAATTCCCCATAAAACAGGTCTCACCAGACTGGATGGTTTTTCGGTCAGCCCTGCAAAGCCCTCGGAGACTTCATGTGCAAATTTATACGCGCGTGCTTCACTAAGATATTCACCCTTGCGAAAAAAATTGACAATGCGGTTGATGAGCCGCGCAATCCTCGCAAGTACATTGCCCAGTTTTTCCTCCGAACGATAACCAAGGTAGAGAATAAATGCATAAGTAATCGCAATACAAAGCAGGAAGAAAGAAGCGGAAATTTCACCGGCATCCAGGTCATTGCGGCGCACAAGGACGATCAACCCCAACGCGAGGATGACTAAAAACGCCGCTTGATCGAGCAGAAGGAATAAGGCCGCAGCGACAGTTACTTTACCGGCAGGATGTCCGCGACGGCGCGCCTCTGAGGCGAAAAGCGCGATCCCTCCCACGCCCGCAGTTGGTGCCACCACGTTGACAAAGTTTGCCGCTGTGGCAATGCGGCTCAAGGTCAGTATCCCCTCGTGGACTCCCAGCAAATGAAAAATGGACTGGTACATGCGCCCCGTTGTGATGAACCAGATCAACTGGATAAATATGGCAAGTATGAAAAGCCCTAAATGAGCCTTTTGCAGTGTCAGCATGATCGTTTCCAGTTCGCTGAAACTGATGGCTACTACTGCAATACCAAGAAACAATACAATGAGAAAAAATAATTTTTTCATTCAGGGGATTATACACATAAAAAAGAGCAGGCTTTCGTGCGCCTTAAAAACGCTCGACTGCGAAGCGTGGCGACGAATCCTACCTGCTATCATCCCCGAAGGTGGCGAAGCGTAGCGAAGGTGTGCATGCAATGTTAGGCTTTTTGAATTTTGTCTCTTGACATATCAAACAAAATGCTTATAATATAAATTGGTTTGTGTTTCAAAGTGTTTTTCCTTTCAAGGAAAGGAGTATCTCATGAAAGCCAATTCCCAGACAAAATTCTTATCTGAAAATTATTCAGCATTACATGGGCTAAATGCTGTGCCCCTGGGGCTATGTCTCTTTCTTACAAGTCTTTGGGCAAATGTCGTTCAATATCCTATAAAGAATATCTTGCTGCCAATAGTATTGATACTCGGTGCCCTACTCTTGTCCCTGGTGACTGACCAATATTATAAGAACACATTTGGTGAAATAAGACCCACTTCAGCCAGACGCCGTTTTTATTGGATAATGCAATCCATTGGGGGTTTGCTTGGGCTTGTCGCATTTTGGGTGGATGTCACTCTAAATTTGCCCCTTAGTTTTATTGGATTGGTATTTGCTTCAATGTTTCTGTTTGATAAGCCCATGGTAAGCTTGCCATTAAATAGATTTTCTGCTGTCAGGCTTGTAGCGTCAATTTGCTTAATTTTGGTGAGTATTACACCAATGTTTTTTGGAAAGAGCTGGTGGAATATCCTGGGAGTGAGAGCAACCCTAATCGGCGTCACCATGTTTGTTGGGGCGCTCATGGTATTGCAAGGTGTGATGTGGCATATTTTCTTTGTAAAATCATTACCTCTCGAAGAGGCTAAAGATGAGTAATGTATTTGAAGAAATTGCAGGACTGGATAAACTAATCCATGAACCTGCCAGGCTTGCGATTATGACGATATTATCAACGGTTGAAAGCGCTGATTTCCTTGCATTGCAACGCCTGACCGGTTTGACAAGCGGAAATCTTTCAGTTCACTTATCGAAACTTGTAGAAGGAAAACTTATCAGTTACGATAAAAAGATTGTTGGCAAAAAAACAAAGACACAAGTCAAAATCACTGGCAAAGGTCAACAAGCTCTGGAAAAGCATTGGTTACAACTTGAAACCTTCCGTGCCAATGTGCAGAACTCAAAGCCTGAATAAAAAACTATCAATCGGTTATCTGTCCCGCCCATGAGGATGACAAGCGATCATTTTGTACAAGATAACGACTGTCTACACAAAATGAGTTGCAATTTGCAGATTCTCTTGTAAAAGGTGCAATTTTTGCCCATTTCCGATCTCCATTCTTAGGACGCTTTGTTAGGTGGTGTTGTTGTGCAAGACTCGCTATCTCTATTTATTGTCTTTCTAAAACCACTGCCTATGGCAGTGGTAGGGTGAAAAGGTTCTACCGTGACGAGTAATTGAAGGAGAAGCCTTGACAATTTCATCAACTACAAAAGTGGTCGAAAAAGGGATTGTTTTGAATTGCAGACTCTTAATCTTGAATTCATCATGGCTGGAACGCTCTCCAAAAGCCACCGCCTATGGCGGTGGTAGTTTACTTTTTGATGAAAATTGCACTTTGAACAATCTTTCTTCTTTTTTTGCCTTTGAAACAAAGTATCTGTATTGAATAAAATATATCAACAAAAAGGCTGAGACACCAGAAGTATACAGCCAGAGTGTTGAAATAGCGAAAACAGAGTGGATGAATAAAGGTATTCCTATACTCCCAAGCACACAGTTTATTACAGCAGTTAGTGTGGGAAATCGAGTTGTGAAACTAGGTATGTCATCGTAAGGCGGATATATCAAAAACGGCTCAATGCTTTTGTCTTGCATGATGAAATAATGTTTGATTCGATTTAATCCCCGCTGATGTTTGGTAATTTGAAAGTTGTTATTCATTATGTTGCTAAAATTTACTAAACCTACTAGAAATATTCCGATGATTATGCCTGCACTTATAAAATCAGTTATCTCCTTGTTTATCTGCGCCTGATTGATTAATCCAATTCCAACGAATGCGCCAGAAATAGTGGCTAGAAAAAAATTCAATCGCCCATCCCGCAATGCGGTAGTGTTTTGCACATACTCACGGAGCAGAGAGTATTCTTCTATCAAAAAATCCATCGAAACTTTATCCGTTTCTTTTGATGTTTTTGCTTTCATTCAGGCTCCGTCAATGACACCATTGTTATTAATCAACACTTCCATTTACTGACCAACCGCCGAACGGCTCGCGTTACCCGCAAGTGGGCGGGACGCGGTCAATGCTTGAAAACGGAATCTTGCTGAGGCGTTGAAAACTGCCAGAAATCGCGCAGAATCCCATTTGTCGGCTGCACGCTGTGTTAGCCTGCCGTGAGAGATTGTTGTATCTCGTTCGGCGACATACCAAATATTTTTGCCAGTTTCTGAGTCCATAATTTGCTACGCATAAATTTTCGCCTGGTATTAAAGAGAACTCTAATTTTCCTGCGCTTCAGGCTCTCTAAAATCAGGTCCAACGGTTTGGAAAGAACAAATTGAGTCATCTTGGCAGCATCGGTAATCGAAATGGAATGAAGAGACGTTGGTATTATGTTGAGAAAACCTGAAAGTTGCAATGCTTCTTTTCTTAATCCAAGCTGTTCAGTTGGACAGAGAGCGATAGCTAACTCATCAATCTGATTAACTAATTTTACTTTCTTGTTTAACGAGGTTGATTCACTTGCTAATTCTGTCTCAAGCTCTACCATTTCTTTCCTGAAGGACTTGAATTCTTTTCGCAATTCCAAGGCCACTTCATGAAAATCCTCAATCTTGTTGGATTCCATGACAATTCGGCTGGCAATGGGAGTTTCAGGAAAAATGGTTCGGACTCCAAATTCTTCTAACCGCCGAATTTCTCTTATGACGCCCGTATTCATTTTATCCAAAAGATATTTTGTCACCCCATGTTTTACATGCGCCTCAACCGCTTCTATTTGCGAAATATACGGCGTTTCCTTTGGGGTAAGAATATATGGAATTTGTTTTGATCTTGCATATTCACTTATGAACGAGGCGCGTCCATATTTCCGCGTAATATCTGCTAGCGCAATTTTCTTTATCACATCATCATCATTGAAAAGCTTGCGTAAATATTTCTTCGTGTTTTGATAGGAGCGTTGTGCTTCACTTGATAATGAAAGGTATCTCTCTGCGTGATATTCTGGAGTTGACTCTTTCGATACTATCGATTTGCCGGAAAAAAGGATTTTTTCTTCTGCAACGCGCGAACATACTACTTTCTGGACATCTAATATCCCCACAAGTTCCCATTCTTCCTCTCCGAAATATCCATTATCTTCAAGCGTCTTTAGGAGTTCTGGATCAATTTTGCTAAATGGGTCGTAATCAAATACCACAAGCCTTTCATTGACGACCATGAGTTCCAAAAGTTCTAGGTAACGTCGAAGGATTGTTGCTATAAGCAGTTTTCGTCTTTTACCAACTATTTCGAACAACATCGAATCTATGTTTGGAAGAAAGTCTTCCGTAAGTAAAATATCGCCTTTTTGTATTGTAACCATAGATCCTCATGGACATTATCCTGTTTGTAGGCAGGCTAACTAGTGATTAGAAGTCAGGTTGCCACATAACTGCTTATAGACGGCAAAAGATTAAAAAAGTATAGCATGAATTCAAAATAAGAAACATAAAAAACGCCCATAAAAGTGGGTGTTTTTTTGGATAAGATTCTATTTCAATCTCAAACGGTATTAGGCGTATTGAGTCGGTCGCGCTTTGTTGGGCGCCTTTTGCATGTGATCAATAATACCCCAGGGCCTTCCCCACCACCCACAGCACTCCAACCATGACCGCACACACTAGGATCACCATGAACGCGAGCACTACAACCGAAAGCCCGCCCGCCGCAGCCAGTATGCTGCCGATGATGCCGCCTGCAAGCCATAATTGTTTTTGACCCACGCTGCCCAGCCCTTTTTCCAAAATCGCGTTGCCCGCATCCGCCGGGTCATAATAGACTTTCACCGTCGAACCCAGCGGGTGGGCCGCCAGGAATTTCTCCACATCGCTCTTTGAGCCATAGCGACCCGTCAGCTCGGCGACGCGTGATCCAGTATATTGGACGCCATTGACCTCATACTGATAGGTCACCTCGGGCTCGTAATAGGTTTGATAGCTGCTGGTACTTTGATCGTAGCCCTCACTGCCCGTGACATGGCCCGTTAACATCGTGCCTTGCGTCTCGACCCAGGTGGTCATCGTCCGATCCTTTATTACCTGCGCCGGCCGCCGCTGACGAGGGAGATGTAATACAGCAATTGCAGAATGGCAGTGATGAGCCCAGCTACATAGGTCAATGCGGCGGCGTTGAGCACGCTATTGACACCGCGCTTCTCTTCGTCAGTTTGGATGATGCCGGTTTGAGCAAGCAACTGCTTCGCGCGGGCTGAGGCGTTAAATTCCACTGGCAAAGTTGCGAGGGCAAATACCGCGCCGCCCGCGAAGATCAATACGCCAAGCCAGGCAAGTTCAGTAAAGCGTAATAACAAGCCGACCATGATCAGAATCCAGCCGAGGTTCGAGCCGATGTTGACAACCGGCACAAGCGCCGAGCGGATTTTGAGCGGGAAGTACTCCTCCGCATCTTGCATGGCGTGACCCAGTTCGTGCGCGGCAATGGCAAGCGATGCAACCGAAGTGCCATTCGCAACTCCGTGGGAGAGGAAGAGCGTTTTGTTGCGCGGGTCGTAGTGATCAGTGAGATCGCCCGCCACGCCCTGAACTTGCACGCCATACATACCGCCTGTGGATATCAATCTTTGCGCGGCTTGGGTACCGGTCAGTCGGCTTTGGGCAGGCACACGGCTCCATTTGTTGTAGGCCGCCCTTACATACCATGACGCAAGCGCCATGAGAATGAAGGCGGGGATCATATAGATCAGGTAATCCATACTAAAAAACATTTTTACCTCTTTTCGTGATTATGTCCTTAACTCAAGTTGTCACCTTGATATAAAGGAAAGTGTCACCCTGAGGGAGCGCGTTCGTCGCGACCGACACCGTACCTGCGTTCGGTGCAGGTGAGGGTCTGCGTTTATAGCGTCAGAGATGCTTCGGGGCGAAGAGCGCCCCTCAGCATGACACAACGAGAGTATGGCAGCAGCTTAGGTTTCTTACTTCGCCGCAATGATAATTACTGTCCGATCATTTCCAGCAAAACTTCAACAGCTTTATCAAGCTGAGGGTCCAGGTCGGCTGCGAAATCTTCATCAGTCAATTCCACTTCGACATCCGGGGTGAGGCCAATCTCGTGGATGGTGTTCTCGTTAGGCGTGAGCCATTTTGCTATCGTAATGCGAACTGCGCCATTTTCTCCAGAGAGAGGGATCCAGTTTTGAACGGAACCCTTTCCATAAGAAGTTACGCCGACAAGTTTAGCGCGGCCTGTATCCTGCAATGCGCCAGCTACGATCTCTGAAGCGGAGGCTGAACCTTCATTGATCAATACGACCATCGGAATTTTTGTATCGGTGGCCATGCCGCCGGGGATGACTTCATAGGTGGTGCGAGTTCCGTCGCCATATTGCTCATACAATACGACACCTTCTGCAAGGAACTGCGAAGTGACTTCCACAGAGGTTTGCAGGAATCCGCCGCCATTGTTACGCAGGTCAAGGATGATGCCTTTGGGATTCTGCGCCATCAGGTCTGTGAGCGTTTCAAGTAATTCAGGTGTGGTCTTGGAACCAAAAGTGGTCACCTGGACATAAGCAATATCATTTTCAAGCATTTCACCCGTGGATGATTTGATGGTGATCTTTTCACGGGTCACATCGAATTCAAGAAGTTCCGCTTCACCTTCCCGCAAGATGGTCAGGTGAACGACGGTGTTGGCGGGCCCGATGACTTTGAGACGCGCCACTTCCGCATCGACACCGGTCATATCTTCGCCGTCAATGCCGACGATCTGGTCACCGGGTTGGAGGCCAGCGCGTTCAGCAGGGGAACCCGGCATTGGGCTGGTGATGGTGAGGTATTCAGTGGTTGTATCCACGTAGGCGCCAATGCCTTCGTACTCACCCTCAAGGCTGGCATTGGCCTGTTCATAGTCTTCCGGGTTCATGTAGGATGAGTGCTCATCGCCCAGGGCATTCATCATGCCGTCGATGGCGCCGCGCATGAGGGCTACATCATCCACAGGTTGGTCTACATAATTTTCATGGATAAGAGTCCAGGCTTCCCAAAACGGTACGAAGAGAGTTTGAAGCTCTTCCGGCGTAGCGGTTTGTTGCTGGGGGGATGTAGTGGGCGGCGCAAAAGTTTCCGGTTCCTGAATACCAGGCAGAGTTCCCAGGGGCACAAGATGGCCGGTGACAAATCCGCCTGCAAACGAGCCAAGCGCAACCACAATGATGACCAGGACGAGCAAAATAATCTTTAAGGTTTTATTCACAATAGCCTCCGATTTAATTAATTGTTCAAAAGATAACATTCAGGGATTAAAGTTTGCTGAATTCTTTGTACGACTTTTGTAAGAGCGTTATTCTGTTAATTCACCACAGATACACACAGATGAACACAGATTTTTGGATAAAACACTAGACCTCTTGCGAAAATCTCTTGTAGGTCAGGCTACGTGCTCATTTATGGGTATGCAGCCTGACGCTTCTTTTTACTCCGATTCCCCCGCATCCTTTTTCTTAGCTTCTTCCAACTCCTGTATTTTACGCCGCAACTCATCCATCGACTCTTCCTTCTTATTGGGAGAGGCATTCAGGGATTTGCTTAATGTCTCCAGAAAACTCTTTTGATTGGAACGTGTCGCGCCGCGTGCGATGGCATACATCGCGAAGTTGGCTCCAATCACAAGGATGATGAAGATGAGCGCTCCGATTACAGCCGTACTTGATTCCATGGTTTTTATTTATTTCAGCAGTTCGGGCAATTCAGCAAAGGAACGAATAACTGCACACTGGGCCTCGGGGAAGAGAGTGCCCGGGTCGTAGAGAACAGGCGTCAGCCCGGCGAGACGCGAACCGATGATGTCGGCGAAATAATTGTCGCCTACGTACATCGCTTCGTTGGCATCTACGCCAGCTTTTTTTAATCCGTGATCGAATATGACCCTGTCTGGCTTGAAGGAATTTACTTCGCCCCCAGCCAGGGAAAAGCTGAAATAGGAATCCAGATTTAGGTTTTTTAATTCTTCGTGAAAGGGCACGTCGCGATTCGAGATCACACCCAGGATGTATCCATCCTTTTGCAGGGCATTCAAAAGTACAACCGAGTCTTCAGGCACATGCACTTCAGGTTTGTAATGATCTTTCATATAAGCGGATAGTGGTTCAGATAATGACTCAGCTTCCTGTGGGTGACAGCCCAATGCGATCAATTTTCGGCGGCTGTAATTGACCCAGAAGGAATCATCCTTGAATTCTTTTACATCCTTCTGTATCTCCGGGGAATTGGCAAAGTAGTAATGTTCCCAACGTGCCGCGCGGGTTTTATCTTCATCAGAAACAGGCAGGCCCATCTCAACTACACGGGCAGAAAAAACATTCGCCCCGCTCGGACGGTGATGACGAAGCGTGCCATCGAGGTCGAACAGAACTGCTTTTATTTGATTGGGTGAAAACAAATAATCCTCCAAAACTAATTGCTTCTTGCACTGATGACAGCGCTTGAGCTTATGACATCATCCCCCGATGTAAGACATTTCCACCTTGGGTAAGGCGATGGTATTTTCAGATCGAAGTTCAGAATAACGATCACTGCGTGCACCCCAAACACGGGCGATCTTTTGTGAAATTTCCTCATCGGTTGCGCCGGCGCGCATCATATCGCGGAAGTCGTGTCCCTTGATGGCAAACAGGCAGGTATAAAGTTTTCCTTCGGCAGAAAGGCGCGCGCGATTACAGGTACTGCAAAATGCCTGCGTCACGGATGCGACCACACCGATCTCGCCGCTCCCATCTTTGTAGCGCCAACGCCCGGCCACCTCGCCCTTATAGTTTGGGTCAAGAGACTCCAATGGCATTTCAGCACTGATCATTTTTACGATCTCCGCCGCCGATACTACATCGTCCATCCGCCAGCCATTGGAATGACCCACATCCATGTATTCGATGAAGCGCAGGATATAACCTTTTTCGCGAAAATAACGAGCCATTGGAAGAATGCTTGATTCATTGAGTCCGCGCTTGACCACCATATTCACTTTGATCGGTTCAAGGCCAACACCGGCGGCTGCGTCCATGCCTTCCAACACCTTCTCCACTGGAAAATCTACATCGTTCATGGCTTTGAATATTTCGTTATCGAGTGAGTCCAGGCTGACGGTGACTCGTTTTAATCCCGCATCTTTGAGCGCATGTGCCTGCTTGACAAGCAGGGCTCCATTCGTGGTCAGCGTGAGGTCAAGGTCTGGAATGGCAGCCAGCATGGAGACCAACAGAGGCAGGTCCCGCCGTACTAATGGCTCGCCGCCTGTTAATCTGATCTTACGCACTCCATGCGTGGCAAAGATGCGAGCCAGGCGCTCGATCTCTTCGAATGTCAAAATCTGGTCACGGTGCAGGAATTGATGATCCGGCCCGAAGATTTCCTTTGGCATACAATAAACACAGCGAAAATTACACCGGTCAGTGACGGAAATTCGCAGGTCACGCAGGGGGCGGTTAAGGGTGTCTGTCAGATTCATCATGGTTTACACAAAGAATGTGTTCCTTCTTAATTGCAGTAATCGTTACTTACTCGCACTTCCATCAAAAGTTTACTGATTGATGAGGCGGGCGATAAAGTAATAACCCGTAAATTATAACAACTTTATGTGAATAGGAATTAAGTAATTGACGGGTCGTGCCAGCCGTGCTATTATGCTTTCCATTCGTTTTTATAAGGAGTTATTTATGAGCCTGGAATTTTTTCTGCGCATTATTGGCATGATTGTCTTATCCATCATTGGCGGCTACTGGGGATATGACATTTCAAGATTGATACCCAATGAAGTTGTCGGCTATACTCTGGGGTTTGCCCTGCTCGGCGCTCTGAGTGGCTTGCTGTTTACACCGTACATCACCACACGCCCGGCACAATACTTGCGTTCTTTGCTTGGCCGCCTGGCCGCTGAAAGCTTGTTCGCAGGGCTGACCGGGTTGGTCGTTGGTCTGTTGATCGCAGCCTTACTCGCCTTTCCACTTTCGCTCTTACCCAAACCCTTCGGCGAGATACTACCCTTCCTGGGTGTCTTGATCTTTTCTTATTTTAGCGTTTCGCTCTTCGTTATGCGCCAGGGAGACATCATGGGGCTTATCAGCGCCATTAGTGGGCGCGGTGAAAGCGGTAGCTCATCCTCTTGGACAAACCTCAACCGTAACATCTTACTGGATACGAGCGTCATCATCGACGGGCGCGTATCAGACATCGCCAAGACGGGATTTTTACCCGGCACGCTTCTCATCCCCCGCTTTGTGCTGAATGAGCTCCAATATATCGCAGACTCCTCTGACGGTATGCGCCGCCAGCGCGGACGCCGCGGTATGGAAGTTCTGGCCGAACTGCAAAAACTCCCCAATGTCCTCGTCCGCATTTCAGATATCAATGTGGACGGTGTGCGCGAAGTGGACGATAAACTGGTGGTGCTCGGCAAACAGCTCAAATGCCCGGTGCTGACCAATGACTACAACCTTAACCGCATCGCTGAATTACAAGGCGTGACCGTGCTCAACATCAACGAGCTCGCCAACGCCATCAAATCCGTTGTACTGCCCGGCGAAGCCCTGCGTATCAACATCATGCAGGAGGGCAAGGAACATGGTCAGGGCGTGGGCTACATGGATGACGGCACTATGGTAGTCGTTGAAAATGGCAAAGACTACATCGGCGAATACATGGAAGTGAATATCACCAAAGTCCTGCAAACCGCCGCAGGCCGCATGATCTTTGGCCGCGTTGACGAAGAAGCTGCGAAGAGAAATAATAGGAAATAATTTCAGTAATAAGTAAAAAGTAATAAGTAATAAGTAAACAGGATGCATCTTGTGCGTCCTGTTTTTTTCTATAAAATCCCTTTTATCTATTGTGACGAAGTTTCATTGTGATGGTTTCCCCCTCTCCGTTTGGGAGAGGGCAGGGTGAGGGTTTTTCACATCGTACCCGAATAGTTATCTGTAGGTTAAAATAAGGACATCCTAATTAAGTCGTAAAACCTTTGTGACACTTCGACAAGCTCAGTGCAGCGCCTTTGTGTCCTTTGTGTTTAACAAAAGGCAATCATGCTAAAAATCTACAATACCCTCACCCGCAAGACAGAAGAATTCCAGACCCTCGAACCGAAGCTCGTAAAAATGTACGTGTGCGGTGTGACGGTTTACAACGACGCGCATGTGGGCCACGCCATGTCTGCGCTGGTCTTCGATGTCATCCGCCGCTATCTCGAATATCGCGGATACACCGTCAAGCACGTCATGAACTATACGGATGTGGACGATAAGATCATTAACCGCGCCAAACAGCTCAATGAAGACCCGCTCAAACTTTCGCAGCGTTACATAGAAGATTACGCCGCCGATCTCAGGAACTTGAACGTCCTGCCTGCTACCTCAAATCCGCAGGTCAGCAAGACTATGCCGCTCATCATCAAATTCATTGAAGACCTTATCAAAAAGGAATCTGCGTACGCTGCGCCTAATGGCGATGTTTACTTCAGCGTCACCAGCGATAAAAATTACGGCAAACTCTCAGGCCGCAAACTGGATGACATGCAGGCCGGTGCGCGCATTGAAGTGGGTGAAGCCAAGGATCACCCAATGGATTTTGCCTTATGGAAGGCCGCCAAGCCCGGCGAAATTTCATGGGATAGTCCCTGGGGCAAAGGCCGCCCGGGCTGGCACATCGAATGCTCGGCCATGAACCTGGCCGAACTCGGCGAACAGATCGACATTCACGGCGGCGGCAACGACCTGATCTTCCCGCATCACGAAAACGAGATTGCGCAGACCGAAAGTTATACAGGCAAGGAATTCGCGCGCTATTGGGTTCACAACGGCATGTTACAACTCGGCGGCGAAAAAATGTCCAAGTCGCTTGGCAACATCGTCAGTATCAAGGAATTTTTATCGAAGCGCTCCGCCGATGTGATGCGCATGTTGGTTCTGAATGGGACTTATCGTGCACCTTTGATGTTCAATGAAGACACGCTGGACGCCGCAGAGAAAAATGTCGAACGCCTCAAATCCGCCCTGCGACCTGCTTCGCCCTCCGCCAAAGGACTCCCCGCTGACGCCATCTCCGCCCTCGCAACCGCCAGTGACTCTGCCAAAGTCAACTTCACCGAAGCCATGGACAGTGACTTCAACACCGCAGGCGCCATCGCTGCATTATTCGAACTCTCCAAATTCATCAACACCGCGCGTGACAACGGCGCCACAGATGAACAACTCAAAACCGCGCAAGGCACCTTCCGCGAATTGGCAAACGTGCTTGGCTTGAGTCTTGCCGAAAAGAAAGGCACTAGCGAGAAAGAAGCGCAAGTCAACGCATTGATCGCAGAACGCAATGAAGCACGCAAACAAAAACAGTGGGCACGTTCAGACCAGATCCGCGACCAGCTCAAAGAACTCGGCGTGACGATTGAAGATAGTAAAGATGGGACCAAGTGGAGGTGGGGATAGGTTGGTAATTGGTAAATAGGAAAAAAACTTCTGAGGTCAGTAGTCTCAGAAGTTTTTTTACTTACTTTCCCCATGCTATAATCATCTTATGGATGCCGAAGAAGTACGTTTTTTGCTTCGTGACCGCTGGAAAGCGGTTGAAGAATTCGAGCGACAGGAACTGCGCTCGCTATCCATGGAAACACGCTTGCATCAAATGAACGCGATATGGCGATTGGGAAAAGGACTCGGGTTTTCCTTTGAACCTGACAAAAGCGAAATGGAAGTCTTTGCGCGTTGGGCAAAATTGAAAGAGGGCAGATGACCTTACCTGAACAATTTGATTCGCTGATAGAGCCATTAATAGCATTACAACAGTTACTGGACCGCTTTGGTGAAAAAGGTGTCATTATCGGTGGAATTGCTACAGGTTTCTTGGGGAAACCGCGTTTTACAGTTGACCTGGATGCGATGTTTCTTGCGTCCACTAAAGACATTCCTCATATTCTCGAACTTGCCAAAACGGTCGGTATCGAAGCTAGAACGGATAAGGTTGAAGAATTTGCAAAGAAAAGCCGCGTTTTGCTCATGCGTCATGCTGCCAGTGGCGTGAACATTGATATTTCTTTAGGAGTTCTACCATTCGAAGAGGAAGTTGTTGGACGTAGCGTCTCGCACAAAATTGAAACGCTGTCAGTGCGCCTGCCAACGCCCGAAGATTTGATTGTAATGAAAGCGATAGCTCGCCGCCCAAAAGATTTGGAAGACATTCGAACAATTGTTGACAACAATCTCAGACTTGACAACGCCCGTATCGAAAAGTGGATCAAGGATTTTGCCGAAGTTTTGGAAATGCCAGACTTATGGAAGCAAATTGAAGAAATACTGAAAAGATAATCAATGGATAACCCAGATGCCTTCATCAGCCTGCTTGTCGAGCTCTGCGATAAGTTTACAGAACTAGAAATGGGGATAGCTTCTGAATCTACAGTGGTTTAGCACGTTTTATTCTTATTTTCCACATGGCACATTTGCTAAT
>NZ_JBXMTI010000166.1:0-8218 GCF_057083605.1 Candidatus Villigracilis sp.
ATCGCAAAGATCGTCGTGATCTGAGTTGGTTTCAGATCGGGCTTCGTTTGCTCGACAGAAAACTCTTGAATTCGCTGCTCGTTTCTGTTCCTCTTTGTGCTTACCTTTGAAACTGTCAGATGGCTAGAAAGGAATCATCAAACGCAGTGTTCATAATCGTTGGTGCCGTTTGAAACTCCTTTGGGCAGATGTGGCATATGCCAGTATTGTTGAAAAGTACGCAAGGCGTTTGGTTGGAAACTGGATATTGTTCGGCGATCCGATAAAGCAAAAGGATTTGTCATCTTGCCGCATCGGTGGATTGTTGAACGGACTTTTGGCTGGCTGGGACGGTATCGCCGTCTGGCACGGGATTTTGAACATACCGTCTCATCTAGCGAATCCGTCGTTTACATCGCTAGCATTCGACGTATGTTGAAATTAGCTGTAAACTGATTTAAAAAACACTTTCTGAGGTTGGCAGATCCACAGATCCATCCATCTGCCTTAATGAAATCCTTCTATTTAACCATTGGTACTAGTTGAGTCATGGGGTATCCTCAAGGGTGCTGAAACCTACGAGGAGGTACCCCATGACTACAGAAGATATTATCCTACACATTTTCTATTTGGTTGCAACGTCACTGCCTGCGATCCCGCGATATCCTCAGGCGAAGTTGTATCCGAGTGAGTTGGTAACGATTGGCATTCTGTTTGCCTTGAAAGGCGGTCACTTCCGAGCCTTCTAGCGCTGGCTGCAGCGGGATTATGGTGACTGGTTTGGCGATGGGACCTTGCCCGAACGGACGCGACTGCAACGTCTGCTTCAGACCCATCAGGATTGGTGTGATTGGCTTTTGTCGGCTCCAAGCTTCTTTACTGTGATCGACAGTTATCCGATTGAGTTGTTGTTTCCCATTCGGGAAGGACGCAGCGAGCAACAAGTCGGCAAAAAGGGTCGCGACAAAGGGCGTTGGAGCATTGGGATCAAGATTTGTATGTTGTTGAATGATGTTTGCCAAGTCGTCCATTGGGATTGGGCGACCATGAATGTGAACGATAAGCATTTTCATCCGGTGGTCGAGCCCTTCATCGGTGAAACCATCGCCTTGGCCGATTTCGGTTTTCGCGACAAAGACGGGGTTCCCGAAAACCTGAAAATCTGCAAGAAAGGAACTTGGAATGAACGAATGTGTGTCGAAACGGTCTTCTCGATGCTGACCACGGTCTGCGATTTGAAACGCATCCGTCACCGTCTGTCCGCTTACATCCAGATGCGCTTGGCGTATGTCGTTGCCATGTTCAACATCCTTTTGGATTTGTTTCACTTGCGTTATCCCGAAGCCGATGCTTTCAAGATGAGTATCGCCGAATTTTCACTTTGAACTAGTGGACCGTCACGAATGAAAATTTAGTCTCTTGCGGGCTGTGGGCACCCTGAATAGACTCGAGGTGGAGGCAGCTCGATGAACACAAAATACTTGGTAGTTCTGAATGAAGAACAACGACAGCACCTTGAAAAACTAACCTCGTCTGGGAACGTACCTGCTCGCCGAATGAAACGGGCGCAAATTCTGCTGAAGTCGGATGTGCAAACGCACTGGTCGTATGAGCGAATTATGGAAGCCTTCGATGTATCTGCGGTCACAATTGCTGCCGTGCGAAAAAGCTTTGTAGAACAGGGTTTGGAAGCTGCCCTGCAACGCAAGAAACCGGAGCGAGAGTACGAGCATGTTCTGGATGGTGAAGGCGAAGCCCATTTAATCGCCTTGGCTTGTAGTGAACCACCGACAGGCAGAAAGTATTGGAGTCTGCGTCTGTTGCAGGATCGGTTTGTGAAACTGGGACATGTGGACAGCATCTCCTATGAAACCATCCGCCGAGTCTTGAAAAAAACGAACTCAAGCCTTGGTTGAGAGAACAATGGTGTATTCCGCCAACAGCCAATGCAGCCTTTGTCTGCCAGATGGAAGATGTTCTGGAGGTATACAAACTGCCCTATGACCCCAAGCGACCTATGATTTGCATGGACGAGATGCCCAAGCAGCTTCTGGCAGACAAACAAGAGCCCCTTCCCTGTCAGGCAGGAACACCTGCCCGAGAAGACTATGAGTACAAGCGCAATGGCGTCGCAGATCTGTTCATGCTCTTCGAACCACTGCAAGGCAAGCGTTTTGTGAACGTCACCGAAAAACGCAGAAAGATTGAATGGGCAACCGTGATGAAACACGTTTCTGATGTTCTGTATCCACAAGCGGAGAAGATCGTTGTTGTCCTGGACAATCTGAACACTCATACGCCCTCCGCCTTCTATGAAACTTTTGAACCGGACGAAGCCAGGCGTCTGGTGGAACGATTTGAATTCCACTTTACACCCAAACATGGCAGTTGGCTCAACATGGCTGAGATTGAGTTGAGTGCCTTGGTACGGCAATGCCTGGATCGGCGTCTGCCTGACATCCAAACCCTCACAAAAGAAGTGCAGGCTTGGCAGCAACACCTCTATCCTAAGATTCAGGTGTGACACACCACTAGCTCCATTGGTTATTTAAGATTTCGTGGGGAAATTTTTGATGGAGCACAGTTAACTCATGGAGGCTTACATGCTGGGAGTATGGAACACCTACGCCACCGAATACCTGCTGGTTGTGGCAGTCGGAACCTTGCTTTTGTTTGGTCTGCCTCTCTTGATAATGCCCATCCGGTGGGCAAAGGGGCTGGGCTGGCAGATCCCTGACCACACAGACCTGGCGGTTTACTTTGGCCGGTGCCTGGGAGGCGTGATCTGCATAATGGACATCCTAGCTTTCACCGCCAGTTCATCCCCGGCAACTCAAAAGTTTTTTTCAACCTGATCATGGGGAATTTCATCATCATGATCGTGGTCCATGTCTATGGCGTCATTAAGAAAATCCAGCCCATTTCCGAAACTTATGAGATTATTTACTGGATACTCATGCTCATTCTGAGTCTGGTGTTCTATCCGGCCTAGTCCTGCGCCTGACTCAACACTCTCAAAATAAATTCTGCCGTGCGTTTCCCCGAGCTCGCATCGGTAAACGTAATCTCCTCCTCAACAAACCTGTGACGTTCTTTGACATCAACGCTTTTATCTTTCAGGTACAGATTCAACGCCTCACGCAGTTCGTTTTCATTTTGAGCCACGCGCCCAGCCTTTGCCAGTCTAAACCTTTGGTGCGTAGGCCAATCCCCGATTTCCTTCAGCGATAACGAGAACTTATTCGGCTTGTTCCACCCGCCAGGGATGTCAATGGTCGCGGCGATCATGGGAGTATCATGCACAGCCGTCTCCACCAGCATTGTCGAATAGACCGTCACCACCACATCTGAATAGGCCATCATGGAGGATTTCTCGTCCATGTCTTCGCCGCCGTAATAACCCAGCGAACCGCCCAACGCCACCGGCTGGACCACATGCACATGCGGATATTTCTTTTCCAGCTCAAACACACGCGCCCGTTCATCGGCGAAGATCTTCGGCTTGTCTTGAAAATGACTCGGGTGTAAGCGGATCAACAACTGCGCAGACTCCGCCAACACATCGGATGAAACCAACTTTGCCAACGCTTCGATGTTTGGAAAGTTCGGCGCAAAATGGACGAAACTGCTGGCATATGAGATTAACTTGCGGTTGGGGTCCAGTCTGTGCAGTTTGAAATATTCGTCACGTGGCATCAACCACTGCTTGCGGAAATATCCGTCATAGGATGGGATCCCGCCGATGTTGACATGCTTGGGGTCCCAGTCTGAGCCGTAGACCAGTTCATTTTTCTGCAATTGGGACCAGCATGTCGCCCACTGCACATCCGCGCCTGAGACGTTGTACGACGATGAATTATCCCAGCCCACGATCACGGTCATGTTCGGGATGCCGCGTCGGGCGGATTCGCGCAGGAGGTAACGGTCCATGCGCCAGCCGGGAGTCGAAGCGATGACCATGTCAGGGTGGTATTTGTCAAAGAGGTCAGTGTACAGCCCGGGTGAGGGCGTGAAGCGGTTCTGCATCCGCACTAAAAGTTTGCGGGCCCACGAAAAATTCCGCAGGAAGAAAAGCATCACAGCGGAGGGAATCCAGATGCCCAAACGGAACTTCCAACCGTTCTCCGCCCACACTTCCCAGACGTGGCTATCCATGGCTTCGGTGTTGATGCGACGCGAGCCGCCGACGCGCCTCAAATAGGCTAGCAGCCACTGGCCGCGTGGACTGACTTTTTTGGCGTAGTCGTTGGCCTGTTGGAGGCGTAAGCCTTCGAAGTTGAGGCCCGGCCGCGCAAACCGCTGGGCGATCTTGTCTTTGGTGTCGTCGTCGGTGAGGAGGACGACTTCGATACCCGCGTCCAACAGTGTCGAGACGACGTCACTTTGCAGGAAATAGATGATGGCCATGCCGTGGTCGGCCGAAATGAAGATGCGTTTCATAACAGATGTTCCAGGAGAGTATATCCAACTGAATACTGCTCAGCAAGGTCCTTATCTATAAGTGAAGTTGAAGCCAGGATGGCATGATACAATCGTTTTGGAATGGGAACTTTTCTTTGGCCAGTGTCTGATTATATCCTTCGAATACTTAATAATCCCGGTCTCACACGCGTTGGTTTCAGTTTAGGGCTGGCTGGGTTAGCCTTAGGACAAGCCTTGCAGAACGGCAACGGGGGATTTACGATACCAGCGATACTTTGGCTGACAGGGTCATTTATTTGCCTTTGTTATGCACTATTTGCCCACCAAGCGCCACCGAAAGGGTTATTTCACAAAACAGCTTTTCCTATTCTATTATGTGGATTATTGTGGCAAATCGTCCAGTTGGCGACCAATAATCCCGGAGTTTCCCACCAAGCATCTTCATTTTCAACAATCTGGCTCTTTAAACTTGGAGTAATAGCAGCTGGAATAGTGGCTTTCATTAGCCTGGCACCGCAGGACCAGATTTCAATCAGGCAGCAAAACCTGCTAGCAGGTTTGACTCTACTGATCATCGGGTTGATGGGAATTTGGGTTATTGAAAGTTCGCCTGAACCAAGAATCGATGTTTTCGTATTTCAACAAATGTCAGGTGAAGCACTTCTGCAAGGTAATAATCCTTACACCCTGTCCCCACCAAATATTTATGGGCACATGCAATATTATGGCGAAGCATTAGTCAAGGATGGATTCTTGACCATCGGCAACCCCTACCCACCGCTCAGCATTTTTTTCGCCACGCTTGGCTATATCGCCGCCGGCGATATCCGTTATAGCTATTTACTTGCCATTGTCCTTTCGGGGGCACTTATGGCATTTCTCTGGCCTGGGCGTGAGTCCAAGCTGGCCGCCTATATTTTTTTGTTTACACCAAGGGTATTTTATGTGCTTGAACAAAGCTGGACAGAACCCGCTGTTGTGCTGCTTTTGACTGCAACTGTTTATTGTGTCATTCATCATCCGCGCTGGCTGCCCTTCATACTTGGCCTGTTATTTGCCAGCAAACAGTATCTTTTATTTCTCATTCCGCTCAGTCTGCTACTCATTCCACTCAGTTCGTCCTGGCGAGATTGGATCCGTATTTATGGTGTGATGGCGGTGGTTGCTGCCGTGGTGACAGTTCCTCTGGCTTTGTGGAATTTCCCCGCTTTTATGTGGAATATTGGAGAGGCACAATGGCATCAGGTCTTCAGAACGGATGCGCTAAGTTACCTTGCCTGGTATGCCCGCGTTCTCAATCACACACCTTCGCAGTTAATCGGTTTTATTGCTTTGGCAGTGACTTATTTACTCGTCTGGCGCTTCGTTCCGCGAACCGCCACAGGCTTTGTCTCAAGTTTCGCACTATGTCTGGGAATCTTTTTCGCCTTTAATAAACAGGCCTTCTGCAACTATTATTTTCTGGTGATTGGCGCGATTTGTTGTACGCTGGCATCTCTTCCGGTCAGTCACCAAATCTCACCAGAAAAAGATTCGTTACCAGTAGACCCAGTTGAAACATTGTCATAGAGGAGGTAGGTGTGACTAACAAAGTGATGGCTGTGCCTCCTTATATCAGGCTTGGTCAAACTGACTTATAACGTGCTCGGTGCGCAACAAATTGCATGCTCCGCCAGACCCCCAAATGATGCAAACTGAAGCGCACTAAGAGCCACAGAATCCCCAAACCATAGCGAACACTTGCAAAAAAACCCGCAGAAGAGGCTTCAGGGAAATACCGGACAGGAACAGGCACTTCCATAATCCGGGCTCCGGCCTCGACAAATTGAGCGACGATTTCCTGGTCAAAGATAAAACCATCATTATTTGCCAGGAAATTTACTCGCTCCAATACCTCGCGACTATAGGCACGGTAACCGGTATGAAACTCCGACAGGTTCAAATTGAAAACCCAGTTTTCCAAAGATGTTAGAAACTTGTTGGAATAATATTTCCACCAAGGCATTCCCTGGGACAAAGCCGAGAGACCCATCATCCGCGAACCGAAAACAACATCTGCAATCCCAGCCAGAATGGGGTAAACGATTTCGGGCAGTAACCGAGGGTCGTATTGGTAATCAGGATGGATCATTACAATGATCGAACCATCTGTCTGCAGCGCTTCTGTATAGCAGGTTTTCTGGTTTGCCCCATATCCAAAATTCTCGACATGTGAAAACACTTTTAATCCGAGCGACTTTGCCAGCGCCACTGTGTCATCTTTGCTCCCATCATCGACCAGAATCACTTCAGATGCTGAGGCTTTCGGCAGGTCATCCAAGGTGTTTTTCAAAGTCCGCGCGGCATTTAGGGCAGGCATAACCACGACGACCTTCCTTGGAGGGCCTTCGTTATGATTCGGGAGAATAGGTTCCATAGAGGATAATTTGATACCCAAATAGGCTGGGAAATAGCCGAGCGGCATAGGCGTTGATCCGATGTAAAAACCACAATGCACGCCCTTCGTCAAAGGCGGAACTCACCAGTGGAAGCGGAATAGGAGTGGTTGCCAATTGTTCCATAACCAAACCAACAGATTTGAATAAGGCAGATATACTTCGGATCGTAAAAAAGCGCAGGTGTGTTCGATCCAGAATACCCCGATCAGTATAGGTGAATTGCCCCCACAGAAGTGACCAACGAATGAATATATTGGCAATATTGGGCACAGATAAAATAACCCACCCGCCCGCCGGCAAGTATGTTTCCATGAGATTCCTGAGGCAAACCTCCGGGTAGCGGGTGTGTTCCAACACATCTGCCAACACTAGAACGTCCGGTAGCTGTGGGAATTCCGGGAATGGTGGCCGTTCGATATCTACCACCTGCACCATTCGATAATATGGTTGGGCTTCGGCTACAGCCCTAGTGTCCATATCCATCCCATACAACACAAATGATTCCGGAGGCAACAACTGCCCGATGAAACCTTGAGCACAACCAACATCATACACAACGCATGCGCGCTCAGAGGACAGTTTTCTTCTATTAAGCTTAAGCCAGGCAACAATTTGCTGGTGAGATGAATAGCGATCGAGTTTAAGGGTGTAATGTTTGGTCATAAACTCTCGGCCAGGAACCAAGCATCATGATTCCTCCAAAATACCAAAGTACACATTGGTTAGTGCCAGCTCCAGCAAGATCTATTAAGCAGTTTACCTAGCCTCCAATAATCGTTTTCTCAAATAATAACGCAGGTATTTTCAAATCGCTTTCGACGTCCCTGCGAATTATCTCACAGATTGAATACATTGATCGCCAATCGATTCGAGATCAGTGGAACAACAAACATGTCGCGGCCAGCGTCGAAACGACGTCACTTTGCAGGAAGTAGATGATGGCCATGCCGTGGTCGGCACTGATAAAAATTCGTTTCATATTCGATGGATTTTACCCGCTTCGAGATTCAGCGGACTAAAGTCCTGCCTCAGTTCCTAAAAGTCCGCTCAAGCGGACTCACGCTCCTCAGCGCGAAGCGCTTCCATGTTCTGAGCGTGTGGCTTCCCTGGCACCGCCCGTCAGGGCAGGTGTAGCCCAGCGATTACCATGCCGTGGTCGGCCGAAATGAAGATGCGTTTGGACACTGAGCAGAAGTTCTTTCGCAGGATTGATGTGAGAATGTCGGGAAGATTTTATCCCATTATCTTGAACACTGAACCCGGGTTCCGGACCTGCCAATGTCTGGAAAATACCATGCGACTGAAAGGTCAAAGTGAAACGCAGGGCGGACAAATATCGTACAATCAGCCACATGCAGATCCTCACTTGTGACATCGAG